>JAGXIN010000087.1 GCA_024635575.1 Flavobacteriia bacterium | reverse complement strand
TGTTACTTTATTCAAGACCACAATGCTGGAGCAATAATTGGATTGGACATCAACAAAGGATTGTTGATTTCCGGCCCGGTAGGTTGCGGAAAAACAACGCTGATGAATTTAATGCCTAAATCCACTAGGCATAAAATTAAGTATGAAATGATTCCAACACGCAACATCGTGAACAATTTCAATGAAGCCGGATTTGAAGTGTTGGAGAAATACAAGGACACCATAGACTATTGTTTCGATGATCTGGGATTGGAACCAACAGGATGCCATAACACAAAAGATTGCAACGTAATGGAAGAAATATTGCTTTCGCGCTACGACCTTTTCAAAACAAAAAACGTAAAGACGCACATCACCACCAACCTCAACCCTGAAGAACTTGAAGCACGATATGGCAGCCAGTTTATAAGTAGTTTGGGCGAGATGTTTAATCTCATTGGCTTTGCCAAATCATCAAAAGATAAACGGATTTGAGATTAAACATCCACGAACACCAAAACCAATAAAAAATGGGTGAGTAACTGCGAAGCACATCACGAACACCTCTAAAAAAATAAAAGAGGGGTGAGTAAATGTTTAATCTTGTAAGTTTTGACCAGACCTCTGTTGATAAAAGAAAATAAAAAACCCACCTCGAAAATTGCGTAAACGAGATGGATTAAAAAAAATTGCTATGAAAAAGATGAGTTGCCTAGCGACAACTCTGAATTTCAAATATAGCATAATTTTTTTATAAAAGCATGTGAAAAATAATTCTTTTAAAACTATTAAAAACAATTCTTGCCCAATTTAATAAAAATGAATGTTTCTATTTTATGCCCTGTTTTTTTGTTACTTTTAACCTCGTTTAACAAACTTTTAAAATTCAATTGCTAATAAAAAATAACTATTATGGTGCTAATTGCTGTTATTTTATCTATTATTTACACGTTATTTATAATTAAATTTTTATAAAAATAAAACAAAGAATAAGCGTTAATTAAAATTATTAAAAAAAGCAATCAAAAATTTGTGGTAAAATTGAAAAATGAGTGAAACCAATCGCATAGAATACAAACAGGAACTTACGGACGGGTTAGAAAAAGAAGTGGTGGCGTTCTTAAACTACCACGGCGGCGGTGTGATTTATATTGGCATCGATAAAAATGAAAATCCTGTTGGTGTGGCAGATATGGATGGTGATATGCTTAAAATAAAAGATCGCCTCAAAAATAACATATCACCATCTTGTTTAGGTTTGTTTGATGTGATTCATGAAGAAAGAGAAGGTAAAAGTATTATAAAATTAAATGTGGCAAGTGGCTCTGAAAAGCCATATTACTTGAGAAAGAACGGAATGTCCGCAAAAGGTTGTTTCATCAGAATTGGAACAGCGGCTGAACCGATGCCAGTTAAGATGATTGAAGAACTATTTGCGAAGCGAACCAGAAATTCTATCAGTAAAATCAAATCCAACAAACAGGAATTGTCTTTTGAGCAGCTAAAAATTTATTACGAAGCGCTTGGCATAAAATTAAATGCGCAATTTGCAAACAATCTTGAATTAATTACACCCGATGGGGAATATAATTATGTAGCTTATTTGCTATCTGACATTAATGGAGTTTCCATTAAAGTTGCCAAATATGAAGGTAATAACAGGGTCAATTTAATAGAAAGCAATGAATATGGGTATAGTTCTTTAATTAAAGCAACCAAACAAGTGTTGGATAAAATGGAATTAGAAAACATTACCACAACCAAAATTACTTCAAAAGAACGTCAAGAAAAACGATTGTGGAATCCTATTGCGCTTCGCGAAGCCATTATAAATGCTTTTGTGCATAATGACTACTCAAAAGAGGTCCCTCCTAAATTTGAGATTTTTTCTGACAGATTTGAAATTACCTCTGCAGGTGGATTACCGGAAGGATTAAGTGAAAATGAATTTTTTGAAGGTTTTTCTGTTCCTCGCAACAAGGAATTAATGCGGGTATATAAAGATTTAGATCTTGTAGAGCATTTAGGGTCTGGTGTGCCACGTATTTTAGAGAGTTATCCTAAAGAATGTTTTTCGTTTTCGGATAACTTTTTACGAATGAGTTTTCCTGCATCTAAAACAGTCACCCCCCAAGTCACCCCCCAAGTCACCCCCCAAGTTACCCCCCAAGTTATGGAGTTGGTAAAAGTGATAAATAATGAAATGAGCCGACAAGAAATTCAAGATAAAATTGGCTTGTCCGACAGAAAAAACTTTAGGGCAAACTATCTAAATCCTGCGCTTGAATTTGGTGTTATTGAAATGACACTGCCTGACAAACCCAATAGCAGATTGCAAAAATATAAGTTAACCTTATTGGGAGAAAATTTAAAAAATTAATGCATAGAAAAGGTAATATATTTGGGTTTTAGTTATTTCCTATTAAGTCCAAAAGACATATTATAAAACTTTATTAATACTTAGCAACTACTTTTATTTCACCTTTTAAAACCTCAAATGATGAAATGAGATTTTTATCCTTTAAGTGCTGAACTAATTGATAATTATAATTATTATTTTTTAAAATTGTTCTTTTCCGTTTAATCAACAAATTTCTATAAGCCCTTGGAAATTCGCTTAAAAAAGGCTGAACGTTTTCAATTTTTCTAGAAATTAAATTAAAATATAAATTAAAAATATTAATCTTATCTTGAAGAGAACTATTATTAGAAATTAAAGCAAGTACTTTACTCAAATCTAATTTATCATAGGATTCACTTATAACCGTTCGGGAAACAATTTTGGTAATTTCAATGTTTCCTTGTAATAAATCAAGATCAACATATTTAATAATTATTACTAATTTTTCTTTATTGCTAAGAAATTCACGATTCAAAAGACCTAATATATCATCCTCATCTAAAACAAATTCATCAATTTGCGCTATAAACTCATTTTTATTAATTTCAATTAAGTTTATATGTTCATTAGGGAAATTGATTTTTAATTTTTTAAAGTTAGAATCATTAAGCTCTATAAGTTTATGGATAACTAACCAATTAATCTTTTCAACTGATAATGATTCAAAGTTTAAATCTTCCCAAACATAAGTCGTACATAATGACAATTTAAAATAACTTTCGTTTGTGAGTGAATTATTCAATAATAAACCTTTCGTGAATTTATCAACAAAGTCACTTTCTTGATCGTTTATTTCAAGTAATTCACCACTTAAATTATTATAATTGATTTCTAAATTTAAAAAGCCTGTTAAAATTTCATCAAACTTCTCCTCAGAAAATTCATAGTAGTTAATCACATTTTCCCAAGTAGCAATAACTTTTGATTGCTTAAACAAATTTTTAAGCAAAGTACGGTCTTCAACCTTTTGAATTTCAATTAATTTCGTATCTTGTTTTTCAATAATTTTATCTCTATCTCCATCACTAATATTAGGATTATTTAAAAGCGAGATTATTGATTCTTCAGATTCAGAATTATTACTCTCTTCACTAAAAAAAACATTATTTAAATACCCATTAATATTCTTGTCTACATACTTTATCAAATAATCACATTCTGATTCTCTTATTAAAGTATAATTTGAAATACAGAACTTATCATCTGAATAGTTATCTGACTTTTCATTAAGGATAAGTTTTAACATATAATTATTAATAGAATAATGATTTCCCTCATAAATAAAATTAAATAGGGTTAATTCTTTTTCTGATGGATGTAAGAGGTTCTCAAACTTTAGCTTCAAACTTTTTATTACTTCTTTAATTTTTAATTCAGTTGTTTTATCCGTTGATAAAGCTAAAAAATCTTCTTTATTGGAGATATAATTGGATAAATTTGAGTTAACACTTAATTGTTGAATATCTGTAATATCAGCATTAATTAAAACTAATTTTAAATAATCAACCTTTTTATTTGGTTGCTTATCATAATTTAATTCGATAATATTCCAGAAGCTATGCCACTTAGTACATATATAATTTATAAATGCCGGAACATTATCACCAATCTCTAGGTATTTATCAATAAATTCTAATGAATTTTGGCTACCATCGCATAATAATTCAATAATGTTCGCTAACTTTTCCGAATACCTATTTTCATTACTAAATAAAACATTTAAAAGTACAATATTTAAAATATTTTCTCTTTTAAAAAATCTCTCATCAATCTTATTAATAAGATTAATCACATTTTTCAAATCATATTCAAAACCTAAAGAAATTCCACTTTTAACACTTTGAGCAAACTCATTATCAGTTTGTGTAATGCTTTCTTCATGAAAATAAGAAATATAGTCATGATAATTCTCATTTATATAACCTTCACGAATTAAATAAAGGATTAACTTTTTATCCAAAATTGTATCATCCTCTAATAAATTATTGATCTTAACCTTGTCTATTATTTCCTTCAGATCCAAAGAATAAAGATTATTTCTTTGTTTTTTTATTATATTAAGTTTATCCGTTAGAAAAACAACTTCTCTATCTAACTTCTTTAAAATTAAATTTTCTCTAGATTTATAGGTAATATCCGGGTTAACTGATTTTTCTATTTCCTTAAAAGAAATAATTTCATTACCAACTTCAATCTTTGAGTGCTGTTCGCTATGAAACAAATAATGGTCATAATTTAATTTAGTCACATCCACAAGCTGATTAAATAAATCATCTTCATTTAAATCAATTAATGAATACTTTTTAGAATTTAACGTCATGGATTTAAAATTTGAAATCCGTTTATTAATAGCTTGAAGATAAACAGATCTTAGTTCTCTAATATCATTTAACTTTTCATTTAAAATTTCGTTTATTTCACCTTCCAACTTTATGATTTCAGTATCATTTTGTGCTGTTAAAATTTTTAAAAACTCTGTTTTCCTATTTAAAATATCAGCAACCACACCTTTACTTTTATGCAGCAAACTAAAATCATCAGGGTGCATATTTTTATAAATAATCATTGCAAGTAGTTTGTTTTGATCAAGGGAATCAGATAAGTTATCTTTATAAATAATATATTCATTAATTATATTGACTAATAATCGCATATCATCAATGAAAGAAGAAACTTCATTTATAAATTCTTGTGTTGGTTTAGTAACTGAATCAATTTTTTTTATCTTCTTTAATAATAATTCACTTGCATTGTATTGGGTAATAAAAGGAATTACCGGAACTATAAAATCAAAAAACTTTGTTCTATCTCCTTCAATAAATAATTCATCGCGAACAGCATATATAAAAGTTACATTTTTCTTTATTTTATTAGAGTTATTTATTAATAAATTAATTTCTCTAAGTTTTCTAAATATTTCTGTATTTTTAAATCTATCTATATCTTCCAGAATAACTACATTATAACCAGTGATTTCAAAGAAATATAAAATTTCGTCTAGATGTTTATTTAAAATTGATTGATCCGTTAATGAATCTAATTCTATTTCGCCACTTTGTATATTTAATTTATTTAGTTTAGAATTATTTAGGACACGAATAGCTTTAGTTGAAATGAAATATAAACCTAAAAGAAAAATAGAGAGAGAAAAATAATTTAAATATGGGTTTACTAAAAAATCATATTTAAGAAAATTTAAAAAGCTAAATTTAAACAATACTGCTAAGGATAAAAACCATATAATAAATAAAACTGAACGTTTGAAAATTGTTAAATTACTTAGTTTATTAATTCTTTTAAATCTTGAATCAGGTATTTCCTTGCTTTTTACTTGATAAAATATTTGCTGCAAAATACTTAATTCCAGTAATCTCTCCAATTCTTCTTTTTCATTTTCCCCTTCAGTTTCTCTGAATGTTGCTAATGATATATTCAGATATTTAAAATTCGGATATTCCTTTTTAAATGTTTCAATTAAACTACTTTTACCTGATCCGTAATTACCAGTTACACCAATATTTTTAATATTATCATTTTCTAATGCTTGGTTTATAGCGTCCAAATATATTTTAGCCTTTTCTTTTTCTATTAAAATTGGCGCCAAAGAATCATATATGAATATTGGGTTTTTGTTTATTTTCAGTTTTTTAGATTCAAAAAAATCAACACCTTTATTTAGAATTTTTATAATAAAATCTATGTGGCTATTTATAGCCTTTACCTTTTTTATATTTAAATGATTATTTTCCATATCAATTAAGATCAAATTATTTATTTAACTCCCCTCCACAATCTCAATCTCCTCCTCCGTCAGCCCATACAACGCATAAACCATTGCATCAATTTCTTTATCGGTTGTGTCAATTTTGTTTTTTATGGCTAAGGCTTTTTGACTTTCCAGTAAAAAGTAATCTTCCCATTCTGCTTTTTGAGATAAGGAAAGTTTTACTTTTTTCTTTTCTAATTCTTTAATAAAATCTGCATAAGAAAGCAAATACCAGTCTTGTAATTTTTTAGACAAACTTTCCAATTCAAATTCTCTTTCTAAAGCTCTTTGGAATTTTTGTAAAACTTCTTGCAACTCTTTGTTTAAAGAAAGCATTTGGTCTGCTTTTTTTATGAATAATTGTTGTTCTTCAATTCCTGCTTCAATGACAGGTAATTTCTTAACATTAATAGTTTTAACTTGAGCAAATGCTCTACCAATTTCCTCAGTCAATGTTTTGTACAAATAATTTAAAAGACGACTGTTAAAAAGACACATTAAATACAATGAATTAACAGAAGTATTTTCTCTATTAACTATTATATGAACTGTTTTATCACAAAAACTTCCATTAAAATCAACTGTTGAAATTAACGAACTAGAAGTTTGACGGTAAATTAATTTGGGCTTTACTTTTAATAAATCTTTAGAAAATCTAAAAATATCATTTTCATTTAGTAATTCTTTATAATCATATCTTAAGTAATTTTCAATATGAATACCAGTATATCTGTTAAAATTACTTCCTTTCATATATGGAACATCCTCTTCATTCATTTTTATTCCGTTATATAATATTCTACTTCCAATAGAAAGTCCTCTTACCTTCCCTCTACCAACAGTCCAGTAATTAAAACCAACATCTTTTATTAAAAATAAATCTTCCATAACTTTATAGTTTTTGAATTTCTTAAAGATTGTGTTTTCTTGAATAAAATTAGAAGTACCAATTTGAATTTCACCCTTTAAAGTGTTCAAATCACTTTTTAAAAACCAATTCATATATGGTTCTTTTTTTTCCAAAATTAAAATCGCTGAAAAAACATTTGCATCATCAAAAACTAAATAATTATTAAAATCTACAATTGATTTAATTTGAAATTTTATAAAAAACTCTCTTAATCCAGTAAAACTTTCACCTTTAATAAAACTGTTTGGTGTTATGAAACCAAGTACTCCACTATGTTTCAATATATTTAAAGAAATTTCATAAAAAGAACTATATAAATCATTATTCCATTTAAAAACTTCATACCTATTTTCTAGGAACCCTTTTAATTTTAAATCAAAAACTTGAACATACGGCGGATTTCCAATCACCACATCAAAACCGCCTTTGTATTCGGTACGGAAAGCGTGTTTAAGGGGGCAGGTCATTTTTCCGACTATATCGACAAGGGAGCTTGCTCCCTTGTTCTGGTCGTCCAGCCCATGTTTCACACGGTTTTTCCGAATATATTCTATTGTGTTTTGCAGTTGTTCGTCACTTGTAATTTCTTTTTGCCCGAACTTCTGAGTCCAGAGGTGGTGTTGCGTTTTTCCTCTTCTTCCTCCTCCCGACAATGGAGCACGCTCCGTTGTTACTGTGGTTTTCCCGTTCCATACCTGGGGAGCATGCTCCCCGTCTTCTATCCCGGGATATGGAGTAGACGATGGAGCATGCTCCATCGTTTCCGGAATAGTTCGCCCCATCGCGATATTGCATGCCCGTGCTGACATGGACTTTATTTTCTGCACAATTTTCGAGATCTCTTCTTCTTCGCACACCAAAAGTAGATGTGAATGGTCACCACAAATATTATATGCTAAAATGTTTAGTCCATCTTTTTCTGCAATTTCCGCAATTGTTTCTGTAACAATTATT
>JAGXIN010000012.1 GCA_024635575.1 Flavobacteriia bacterium | reverse complement strand
GGTACTGAAATACAATCTTAACAAGGAATAAATAGTGCTGCTATTCAAATAAATCTGAAGATAAATAGCGATCGCCTCGGTCACAAATAATGGCTATAATGACACCGGTTTTGAGGGTTTCAGCTAATTTTAATGCTGCAGCTACTGCCCCGCCACTGCTCATTCCTGCAAACACACCTTCTTCTTTTGCCAGCCTTTTGGTCATGCTGCGGGCTTCAGCTTCGCTTATTTCAATAACCTGATCCACTTTATTGGGATCGAATATTTTTGGAAGAAATGCCGGAGACCATTTTCTGATGCCTGGTATTTTGGAATTTTCGGTGGGTTGCGCGCCAATAATTTGGATGGTTGCATTTTTTTCTTTTAAAAAAGTGGAAGTACCCATAATGGTGCCCGTTGTTCCCATGGCTGAAACAAAATGGGTAATTTCCCCTTGTGTGTCTTGCCAAATTTCCGGACCTGTCGTTTTATAATGCGCTTTCCAATTGTCGGCATTCGCAAATTGGTCTAACATATAATATCCTTTTTTAGCAACCTGATTTTCGGCATTAATTCTCGATCCTTCAATACCGTCTTCAGCCGGCGTTAAGGTCACTTTCGCCCCGAAGGCTTCCATCGTTTGTATACGCTCTTTGGTGGAATTTTCCGGCATCACCAACTCGATGTTTATTTCAAATTGCTGGGCAATCATAGCCAGAGCAATTCCTGTGTTTCCGCTGGTGGCTTCAATTAAATAATCACCTTTTTTTATTTCATTTCGTTCAAAAGCCGAACGGATCATATTAAAAGCCGGACGGTCTTTTACGCTTCCTCCCGGATTGTTTCCTTCCAATTTTAGGTACAGGGAAACTCCTTTTTTTACCAAGATGTTGTTCGCTTTTATGAGTGGCGTATTTCCTATAAAATCTAACAGACATTTATTTTTCATAGCATTCTTTTTGGTTTAAGCTTTGTTTCATGGGTGTCGTAAACAATAGAGTTTTTCGGCACGGATTCCGTAATCCAAACGTTACCGCCAATAGTGCAATTTTCGCCTATAACAGTGGTTCCTCCTAAAATGGTGGCATTGGCGTAAATAGTGACGTTATCTTCTACGGTTGGATGGCGTTTTGTGTTCCTCATACTTTTTTCAACCTGTAAAGCCCCTAAAGTAACCCCTTGATAAATCTTTACATTGTTTTTGATGACGCTTGTTTCCCCTATAACAGTTCCGGTGGCATGGTCAATAAAAAAGCTTTCTCCAATGGTTGCACCAGGATGAATGTCGGTTCCTGTTAAACGATGTGCATATTCGCTCATCAATCTTGGGATTAAAGGAATGTTTAGCAGGAAGAGTTCATGGCTGAACCTGTAAATGGCAATGGCGTAAAAGCCGGGATAGGCCAAATAGACTTCTTCTATATAACTTGCTGCAGGATCATGGGCATACAGCGCTTTGGCGTCTAAATTTAATCGGTTTAAAATTATCGGCAGTTTCGACATAAATTGTTCCCAAGTGTTTCCGCAAGAATGCTTATGAATTAAATCGGCGAGTTTGCATATTTCGTGAAAATCGGTATCCAATTGTACAATGTTTTTCGCAACGCAGGACTCGGCATCAAATAAGGTGTGAAACAAGTTATCCGTAAATTTTTCGGTTTTATGTTTCAGGCTGAAATTTAAATGGGGCCTGTCTTTATTTGAGGTAATGTTATGAATAATTTCTTCTGTTGTCATTGAATTTTGTTTTAATGGTTGGTCGCATAAACGACTTAAAAAATTACCAATGTTTGTATACTTTTTCAAAAGGAATTCTAAATCGCTCTCCATAAACGCCTTCAGGTTTTCTGATTCCGCAGGAAATGACCATATTTATTTCACTGCTTAACGGCAATTCCAATATTTTTTTAATACGAAGCGTATCTGTGCCTTCCATCGGACAGGTATCATAACCTTCTGCGGCCATGCTCAACATAAAGGTTTGTGCAGCCAATGCGGCACTCTTATGGGCAACAATGCGTAAATCTGAATTGCGCAGCTGGCGGTAGGTTGGTCTGAAAATTCCTGCTACCCAGGAAATAATAAATTTTAGATAGCCAAACAATCCAAAGAAATCACTATAAACAAAAGGCATCAATTTACCATAATAATTTAGGGCGAATTTTTCTCGGGAGCTTTGTTTTTCTTTAGGTTTGTTCCCAAATGTATCCTGAAGATTGTTGAGGTTACTTTTTGCGCGCTGTTTCCATAAATCTTTACGAACCACCACCACAACCATTTGTTTTGCAGTAGTTGCTGCAGGTTGACCCAAACAGGCAATCATCAATTCTTTTAAAGGTGTTTTAGAAGTAATATGATGAAATTCCCACAATTGCATATTGCTGCTGTTGGGCGCCAATATAGCCTGTTGGATGCATTTTTTTACAACTTCAGAATCAATTTCCTTAGAATTGTCATAAACCCTCACGGAGCGACGGTAGTGAATGGCATCAATAAGGCTTTCATGTTTTTCCATAGACGTAAAATTAAGCAAATAAAAAAGTTAAAAGTTAAAAGTTAAAAGTTAAAAGTTCGACAAACCAGAAACCAACAACCAAAAACTAGTTTCAAGTCCACAGTTTTCAGTGGCAGTTCTCAGTAAAAAAAAAGTCAGCATTCAGTAAGACCAACAACTAGTTTCAAGCCCACAGTTTTCAGTCACAGTTCTCAGTAAAATTCCCCAAAATACTAAAATACCAATAATCTAATATACCATCAACGACCGCACGACTGCAAGACCAATTTCAAGTCCACAGTTTTCAGTAAAAAAACCAACAACCAAGAACCAACAACCAAGAACCAACAACTAAATAATGGTCGACTGACCCAAATCAATATTGCGTTTGTTGTAAAACGTATTGTCATCATCCAAAATAAAATCGCTTATAAAATTGCCGACACTGGTGGTCGAAAAATGGTTTGTCTCATTTAAATCGGGTGTTGAAATATTTAGATCTATAGATTTTTCAACGGCAATCCTGATATTCTCAGCTTCATCAAACAGTTTAAAGTGATCCAATAACATGGCGGCTGCTAATATGGATGCCAATGGATTGGCGATATTTTTGCCTTTTGATTGCGGATAATACCCATGTATGGGCTCAAACAATGCGTGATGTTCCCCAAGGGATGCAGAAGCCAACAAGCCAACCGAACCTGAAATAACACTGGCTTCATCAGTCAAAATATCACCAAACATGTTTTCAGTTAAAATAACGTCGAATTGTTTTGGGTTCAAAATAAGTTGCGTTGCGGCATGGTCAACAAATAAAAATTCCACTTTTACATCAGGGTAAATTTTTGAAATTTCAAGCACTCTTTTTCGCCAAAGACGAGAGGTTTCCAACACATTGGCCTTATCAACCAAGGTTAGTTTTTTTCTTCTGATGTGTGCCGACTTAAATGCCAAATGGGCGATTCTGTCAATTTCTTCAGAAGTATAGGTGCAATTGTCGGAAGCTGTATTTCCGTCTTCGCTTAATTTTTTTTCTCCAAAATAAATACCGCTTGTAACTTCCCGATAAATAACAAAGTCGACTCCTTTAATAACATCCTTCTTTAAATTTGATCTGTGAAATAAGGAATTGTATGTAATTAATGGGTGAATATTGGCGAAAAGCCCCAGGCTCTTGCGAAGTTTAATCAATCCTTGCTCCGGACGCACTTTTGCATTTGGGTTGCTGTCATATTTTGGATCGCCAACAGTACCGAATAAAATGGCATCAGAATCAGCGCAAATTTTAAGGGTCTCCCCCGGCAACGGATTTCCGGTTTCCTCAATGGCTTTGGCGCCCACAACTGCTTTTACAAAGTCGAAAACATGGTCGTATTTTTCTGCGATTGCATTTAAAACTTTTATGGCTTGCTGGGTAACTTCAGGACCAATTCCATCACCCGAAAGCACTGCTATTTTTAATTTCATGGTCGTATTTAATTTTAAAGGCCATCGGAGTATCTCATACCAGGACCTGTCGAATCATCCTGTTAAAATAATAATTATTTTGTTATGGGGGATTGTTAGTGTTGCATTTTTTAGTTTTTTAACAAAAAATTAAATAGCGATACTTGTTTTATGGATGTGGTTCAATTCCATTAAATGATGGATGTCGTTGTCATTCACTTCTTTATGATGGTCTGCAAATTGCAAAAATTGCGGATAAATATCATCCAATTCAACTTTGGTAAGGTCATAACCCACATTTTTAGATCTGTAAGCCAATGCGGCTCTGCCACTTCTGGCCGTCAATATGATGGAAGATACGTTTACGCCAACATCGGCCGGATTGATGATTTCGTAGGTTTCCCTGTTTTTGATTACGCCGTCCTGGTGAATTCCTGAACTGTGGGCAAAGGCATTTTCACCTATAATAGCCTTGTTAGGCTGAACAATCATACCCATACTTTGTTGCACCAACTGACTTGTTGCATACAATAATTTTGTATTGATATTTGTGTCTAAATTCAAATACGGATGTTGTTTTAAAATCATGACGACTTCTTCCAGGGCAGTATTTCCGGCACGTTCTCCAATACCGTTAATGGTGCATTCAATTTGTCTTGCGCCATTTTGAACGCCTGCAATGGCATTTGCTGTTGCCAATCCCAAGTCATTGTGGCAATGGCAGGAAATGGTTACATTATGGATGCCTTTAACGTTTTCTTTTAAAAATTTAATTTTTGCCCCATATTCATCCGGCAAACAATAGCCTGTGGTATCTGGAATATTCAAAACAGTTGCACCGGCTTTAATGACCTGTTCGCAAATTTTAGCTAAAAATTCATTGCTGGTTCTTCCGGCATCTTCAGCATAAAACTCAACATCTTCCACAAATTTTTTGGCGTATGACACCGCCTGAATGGCGCGTTCAACTATTTT
Organism: Flavobacteriia bacterium; assembly: GCA_024635575.1. GTDB lineage: Bacteria > Bacteroidota > Bacteroidia > Flavobacteriales > Flavobacteriaceae > Lutibacter. The sequence goes on along the minus strand of JAGXIN010000012.1, from coordinate 1,970 downwards.
ATCGGGTGTTGAATTGAATTTATATAGAATATGTGAATCGGAAGTTCCAATCCCGGTATGAATTCTCGGGCGTTTGGCATATTTTAAAGCCGCAGCGGCAACTTCAATATCTTTTTGGTTTGCACGGGTAAGTCCGCAAACAGTGGCATTCTTAACTATTTTTGAAATTTCCAAGACTGAATTGTAATCGCCCGGACTGGAAACTGGAAATCCAGCCTCAATCACATCAACCCCTAAGATGTCAAGTCGGTTGGCAATAATTAACTTTTGTTCAGTATTTAACTTACAGCCAGGCACTTGCTCCCCATCTCTTAAGGTTGTGTCAAAAATTTGAACGTTGTTTATACTCATTTTTGATTTTTTTAGTACATTATAGTTTGTCAAAAATAGGGGTATGGATTTTTTATATACTTTTACAATTGGGATAGTTTACTATATTCAATCCTTAAATTGAATAATTAAAATACTGTTATTCAGTGTAATAAAAATAATTTGGTTACAATGGCTATTGAGCAAAAAGATGCACTATTTATGTTGGTGAAGTCCCTTTCTAAATCGGAAAAGCGGCAATTTAAACTGTATGCGGGAAGATTGGGTGGAAATGCGGAGGCTAATTTTATGGCTTTATTTAATTTATTGGATAAGGTTACGGAGTATGATGATGAATTGATTTTAAGCAAAACAAACATCAAAAAGCAACAAATATCGAATACAAAAGCGCATTTGTACAAGCAAATTTTAGTAAGTCTGCGGTTTAATCCTGTACATCAAAACGTTCGTGCCCACATTCGGGAACAATTCGATTTTTCCGCGATTTTGTACAATAAAGGCTTGTACAAGCAAAGTTTAAAAATTTTGGATAAAGCAAAAGAACTTGCGCTAAACACAGGCGAAAACAATTTGGCTTATGAAATTGTTGAATTTGAAAAAGTGATAGAATCGCAATACATCACGCGAAGCATGAGTAACAGGGCAGATGAATTGGCGATTCAGGCTAAAGAATTGAGCCTAAAAAATGTTCGTATCAGCAAATTATCAAACCTTTCTCTTCAATTGTACAGCTTGTTCTTGAAAGAAGGCTATATAAAAGACGATAAAGGACTGATAAAAGTGACGTCCTATTTTGAAAAGAAATTACCGAAATATAAATTTTCTGAACTGGGTTTTAGGGAGAAATTGTTTTTATATCAGGCTTATTTATGGCACAGCTTTATTTTGCAGGATTTTGTGTTGAGTTACAGATATTCCCAAAAATGGGTCGATTTGTTTGAAGAAAATCCGGAAATGAAAATTCAAAATCCGGTATTTTATTTAAAAGGTGTCAATTATTTATTGGAATCCCTTTATATGATCAAACATAAGACCAAATATATCAGTGTTCTGGAACATTTAACATCTGACATCAAAGATGAAAATATTACGATGAACGAAAACACCACGACCTTGGCGTTTTTATACTTCAACCAAAATAAATTAAATTATTATTTTTTAGTTGGAAAATTTACGGAAGGCTTAAGTTTTGTGTCAAGTTTATTGAAGGAAATTCCTCAATATGAAAGCAATATTGATGCGCATCATATTATGGTTTTTTATTATAAAATTGCCTGCATGTATTTTGGTGCCGGCAGAAATGAGGAATGTATTTTTTACCTTGAAAAAATTATCGACAACAAAGATTTAAAAATGCGAGAAGATCTGTTGTGCTTTTCCCGTGTTTTAAATTTAGTTGCCCATTATGATGCCGGATTGGATGGCAATATTGAAAAACTAATTGTTTCAACTTATCAATTTTTGATAAAAATGAACGATTTGCATGAAGTGCAGCGCAAAATGATTCAATTCCTTAAAAACTTAAAAAATATTTATCCGCAGGAACTTCATAAAGCATTTGTTAATTTGCATGAAGAATTGCTTAAGTATGAAAATCATCCCTATGAAAAAAGAGCATTTTTATATTTAGATATTTTGTC
>JAGXIN010000086.1 GCA_024635575.1 Flavobacteriia bacterium | reverse complement strand
GCAGAAGAAAGTCCTTGTACAACGCCGTTTTGCAATTCAATGGCATTTTTAAGTTCACCTGAATATTTTATGAGGTATAAAATGGGCGCAAATGTTTCGTGCTGCACAATTTTAAAGCGGTTTTCAGCTTCAACAATTGCAGGTTTTACATAACAGCCGCTTTCATATCCTTTACCGCTTAAAACGCCGCCTTCAACTAAAATTTTTCCACCTTCTTTTACTGCCTCAGCTAAAGCATTTTCATACATTTTAACAGCGTCAATGTCAATTAATGGTCCAACATGATTGTTTTCATCTAATGGATTTCCAATTCTCAATTGTTTATAGGATTTAACCAAAGCGTTTTTAACCTGCTCATACATAGACTCGTGGATAATTAACCTGCGGGTGGACGTGCAACGTTGGCCGGCAGTGCCAACAGCGCCAAATACAGCACCAATAACAGTCATTTTTATGTCAGCGCTTGGCGTGATAATAATAGCATTGTTGCCTCCTAATTCCAACAAAGACCTTCCCAAACGTTCCGCAACAGTTTTAGCAACAATTTTACCCATTCTTATGGAGCCTGTCGCTGAAATTAAGGCCATACGCTTATCATTTGTCATATATTCCCCGATTTTGTAATCTCCATTAACAATACAAGAAATACCCTCGGGCAATTTATTTTCTTTTAAAACATCAGCTATAATATTTTGACAGGCAATGCTGCATAAAGGTGCTTTTTCTGAAGCTTTCCAAACGCAAACATCACCAGAAATCCAAGCCAGAGCAGTATTCCAAGCCCAAACAGCCACAGGAAAATTAAACGCAGAAATAATGCCTACGATGCCTAATGGGTGATATTGGTCGTACATTCTATGTCCCGGACGTTCGGAATGCATGGTAAAACCATGTAATTGTCGTGACAATCCAACAGCAAAGTCGCAAATGTCTATCATTTCCTGAACTTCTCCCAAACCTTCCTGCAACGATTTTCCCATTTCATAAGAAACCAACTCGCCTAAAGGTTGTTTTAGTTCGCGCAATTTCAAACCAAACTGACGAACAATTTCCCCGCGTTGTGGTGCAGGAACAATTCTCCAATCGGTAAAAGCCGATTGTGCAGAATCCATCACCTTTTCAAAATCTTCTTTTGTGGTTGTGGTAACTTTCCCTATAAGTTTGCCATTTACAGGAGAATAGGACTCAAAAACGTTACCATTTCCAAAGAAATTAGAACCTGTTGAGGTTCCCTTGTTTAAAGTTTTAACCCCTAGTTTGTCTAATGTTTTTTGAATGGTGTTTTCTATTGCTGTAATTTCCATAAGTTGGATTCAATTTTAATTTAAGATTTCACAAAAGTACGAATATAATTTCTGATAAAAAGAAAAGCCGTTTCAATTTGAAACGGCTTTCTTCATTCAATATTTGGTAACCAACCAAATAATAAACCAACTAAAACTTATAATTTAAACCTGTATAAACTCCTAAATAATAAGGTTGAATACTACCGGAGTTTTTAGAAAAGGTACTTGTTTGCACTTTGAACATAGGAGAAACATTGATAAATAAATTTTTGTAAATGGAATAATCTACATCCAATCCAATATTTCCGCTAAAATTTATTGATCTAAGGTTATTTGAAGAACCTAAACTTTGGGTAAAACTATTGGTTTCAACAAAAACTTCATCTCTGTTTAAAAGAAGCGTACTAAAGCCTCCCACTAAATTAATGCCGAATTTTCCATCAGTAACGCTATACTTTACCTCTACAGGAATTTCAACATAACCGAAAACTTGGTTGATACTTCCACCTGAAGCGCCATCGGAATTAAAAGCATTTTCTTTAGAAGTTGAAATATCCGTACTTCTGGCCAAAAACGGATTTGCTGATAAATTTGAAAAACCAACAATGGCAACTCCTGGGGTCACATATATGTTATTTGTTGTTAAATCTAAATTAATTAAGTTAACACCTGATTGTAAGCTGAATTTATTTGTTAGCTGATAAGCTACTTTTACTCCATATGAATATGATGTGTTTCCATAAGATGAGTTGTCTTTAAATTGTGCATCAACTCCGGAGCCCTCGCCAAAAGAATTAAAATAAATAGGCGCAAAAATTGTGGCAACGCTAAATTTACTTTCTGTTATTTCTTTTATTGGAATATCTTTATTAGTAAAATTTGAAATCGGTAATTTTTTTGTGTCTGTTAATGAAAAATTGTTTAATGATTTTTGAGACAAAACTGTTTCTTCTGTAATGTTTTTATCCTCTTTTATAGCAGATTTGGTGCTATTTTCTATTTCGGCCAATTCCTGGCTCAAAGCCGTCACCGCTTTTTGCATAGACTTTATTTTTTCCGCAACAGATTTTTCAGTAATTGTATCTTTTAGGTTTGAAATTTCTTTTTTATTATTTTGTTTATGCAGATAATTTTTATAAAATTCGTTTTTTGGAAGAAAATAAATAGTGCCTACACTAAAAAATAATATAAATAATGCTGCAATACTGGAAAGTTTAAGCCAAAAAGGAAGCCCTCTTTTTTTAGATCTCGGGATTAACCGATTTTCAATAGAATCCCATGACTCATTTGGCGGGGATACCTCAAAATCTTTTAAATTCTCTTGGAATAATCTGTCAATGTTTTTAAAATATCTCACTACTATCTTTTAAATAGATTGTTGGGCCTTTTGATGATTTTCTATTTTTTGCTTTAAAATGGCTCTTGCTCGGGCTAAATTCGATTTTGAAGTACCTTCTGCAATTAGCAACATTTCTGAAATTTCTTTATGAGAATAACCGTCTAAAGCATAAAGGTTAAAAACCATTCTGTACCTATCCGGTAATTCATTTATTAGATTTAATAAAAAATCTAAAGAAATTTCATCATCATCAACGTCAACAATCACCTCATCAGGAATATCTTCCGTAACAATATTCAACACATTTTTTTTTCTGTATTTTAATAAAACTGTGTTAATCATCACTCGCTTTAACCAGCCTTCAAACGACCCCTTAAAATTAAACTGCCCAATTTTGTCAAAAATAACAATAAAGCCATCTTGAAAATTGTCCTGAGCCTCTTGTTTGTTTTTAGAGTACTTAAGGCATATAGAAAACAACTTACCTGCAAAAAGCTGGTAAATTTCCTTTTGTGCCTTTCGATCGTTATTAGCACACTGTTTTATGAGTTTATTTAAACCCAAATACGAGCATTTTAATTGTTAATAAGATACCTAAAAAGATAATAGGTTGCGTAAATTTACATTACTTTTGTGGTGTTTCTCAATTTTTATGAAAAAAATTAACATTTTTAATCTTCATAATAGTATCGAGTTTGAAAAAAGAGCACTTGAGATATTTCAATTTCAGGCAAAAAATAATTTGGTTTATAAAGAATTTTTAAGCTATTTAAATATTGATATTCAAAGCATTAAAAAAACAGAAGAAATCCCTTTTTTGCCCATACAATTCTTTAAATCACACAAAGTTTTATCTTCAAGATCGATTGTTCAACGTGTTTTTTTAAGCAGCGGAACCACTGGTAATGAGCAAAGCAAACATTTTGTTACCGATTTAGCTATTTACGAAGAAAGCTTTACCAAGGGATTTGAACATTTTTATGGTCCTATTTCAGCATATACCGTTTTGGCTTTGTTGCCTTCTTATTTGGAACGCGATGGGTCTTCATTAATTTATATGGTAAACAATTTTATTCAAAAATCGAAAAATAAAAAAAGCGGCTTTTATTTGAATAATTTGGAGGAATTAGCTCAAAATTTGATTGAATTAGATAAAAAAAATGAAAAAATATTTCTTATTGGGGTTTCATTCGCTTTGTTGGATTTGGTTGAAAAACACAAATTTCAGCTAAAAAACACTGTTGTTATGGAAACTGGCGGTATGAAAGGAAGAAGGAAAGAGCTAATCAGGGAAGAATTGCACCAAATTTTAAGTAAAGGTTTTGGAGTTGCCAACATTCATTCTGAATACGGAATGACCGAATTATTAAGCCAAGCTTATTCTAAAGGAAATGGGATTTTTGAATGTCCGCCCTGGATGAAAATTCTAACGCGAGATACGGAAGATGCTTTAACCATTTTGACTGAAGGAAAATCGGGAGGAATCAATGTGATTGATTTGGAAAATATAAACTCGTGTGCTTTTATAGCGACACAGGATTTAGGAAAAACCTACCCAAATGGTTCTTTCGAAGTTTTAGGTAGGTTTGATAATTCTGATATCCGAGGTTGTAATCTAATGCTGCTTTAACCTTTTATTTTATCACATATGTGGTTAACTCTTGCGTATTTGTAGCTGATTGTGAGCTAGGGATATCTATTGTAATTCCTAAGGCTTTTAACAATTCTACAGTAGTAGTATTTAGATTTAATTTTAGTGTAGCGTCCGATTTTAACAATCCAACATTTTCTCCATAATATGAATTGATAGATAATACATCTTGTGCTTCTAAAAGTGAAAAAGACGTGGCCACACCTTGAACTTGAATAGTTGTAGAAATTGATAGATTTAATGACATATTACCACTAGTTACCTTGTTATAAGTAACATTATTAACTTTTAATGAGTTTTGATTCTGTAGTTTCTTAAAAGACAAATCATAACTAATTGTTAAAGGAATAGTAGCCTGCGACCCTTGTAAATCTTTTGTGAATGTATCTGTAAAATTACTCAACACCGAATTTCTATCAGCATTTAGATCGTACAACATTGCATTTGTAAAATTAATATTGAAATCATTAAGTCCATCAATTGGAATTTCTAATTCACCATTTAAGGCTAAAGTTGAGGTAGTTTTTTTAAGAGTGCCATTGGTTAATAACGCGCTCATAGCTCCGTTTGCATCATTACTACTGTTGACTTCTAATACAAAACTTGTCGTTGTACCTGACTTAACGGTTAAAAAATCTTGCGAAGTTGTAGTTGTGTTTCCTTCTGTAGATTTAACGCCGTAATTCCAATAACTATTCTGTGTTGAAGGGAAATAATCTCCGTTAATTGTAACATTTTCATCATTATCTTTAGAACAGGCTGTTAAGAATAAAATTGTAATGAATAATGTTGTGATAAACTTTAAATTTTTCATGATTTTTAATTTAGTTAGTTAATTTTTAATATAAAGTAATTCTTTTTTCCGCGTTGTAATAGCACGTAGTTGTTAGCTATCAAATCAGAATAAGAAATTGTATAGTTTTCATTTACTTTTTCTTTGTTAACAGATATAGAATTTTCTTTCAAAGCTCTGCGAACTTCGCCATTCGATTTTAGAAAACCATAATCTGAAAATGCGGCAACAATATCTATACCATTCTCTAATATAGAACGTTCAATTTCAGTTTTTGGTACACCGTCAAAAATATCTAAAAATGTTTGTTCATCCAGTGTTTTTAAATCATCGGTAGTAGAATTTCCAAACAAAATATTTGAGGCTTTAATGGCATTTTCATATGCCTCATTTCCATGTGTCATAATAGTGACTTCTTCGCCAATTTTCTTTTGTAGAATTCGTAGATGTGGTGTTTTTTGATGTTCTGAAATTAAACTTTCAATGGTTTCTTTGTCTAAAAAAGTAAAAATTTTAATATAATTTTCGGCATCTTCATCAGAACAGTTTAACCAATATTGGTAATATTTATAAGGAGATGTTCTGTTGGCATCCAACCAAATGTTTCCGCCGGCAGTTTTTCCAAATTTTGAGCCATCGGCTTTTGTAATTAATTTACAGGTTAATGCATAAGCTTTTCCTTGTTCTTTTCTCCTGATTAATTCCGTTCCCGTGGTGATATTTCCCCATTGATCAGAACCACCCATTTGAAGTTTGCAGTCTTTTTCTTTGTATAAATGGTAAAAATCGTACCCCTGAAACAATTGGTAAGTAAATTCGGTAAAACTCATACCGGTCTGAGAGTCTGAATCCAGGCGTTTTTTTACTGAATCCTTAGCCATCATATAATTTACAGTAATGTGTTTTCCAATGTCGCGCACAAATTCAATCAGTGATATTTCTTTCATCCAATCGTAATTGTTTACCAATTGTGCAGCGTTTTCAGTAGTGCTGTCGAAATTTAAAAAACGAGCCAGCTGTGCTTTTACGCCGGCAACATTTTTAGCCAAAGTTTCCTCATTCAATAAGTTGCGCTCTTCCGATTTACCCGATGGATCGCCAACCATTCCTGTGGCACCTCCAACCAAAGCGATTGGATTGTGGCCTGCTTGTTGAAAATGCATCAATAAAATGATGGGTACCAAACTTCCGATATGCAATGAATCGGCCGTTGGATCAAATCCAATATATCCTGTTGTTTTATTTTTAAGTAAATATTCTTCAGTTTCGGGCATAATATCATGTAACATGCCTCTCCAACGTAGTTCTTCAACAAAATTCATCATCAAAATTTTAATTTTCAGCAAAGATAAAATTTTACCCGTTAGTTATTGCTTTTGGGATTGGTTTTTTAAAATGATGTTTTGCGTGATAAAAACAAACATTTTTTATACTTTCGTTTTATGATATTAGTTACTGGAGGAACAGGTTTGGTGGGGTCACATTTGTTGTATCAACTTTCTTTGGAAAATGATACGATAAAGGCAATTCATAGGAAAAATAGTGATTTACAGGCAGTCAAAAATGTATTCAGGTATTTTTCTGCGGAATATGAATTTCTTTTTAAAAAAATAGAATGGATAGAAGCAGATATTACCAATATTGTTGCTTTAAAAACAGCCTTTCAAAATGTGACGGAAGTCTATCATAGCGCAGCTTTGGTTTCTTTTAATTCTAAAGATCACCAGGCTATGTGCGAAATTAATATTGAAGGCACTTCCAATATTGTAAATTTTTGTATTGAATACAGTGTCAAAAAATTATGCTTTGTAAGTTCTGTTGCCACTATTGAAAAATCGGTTACCAATAAATTCATGAATGAAGCTGACGAGTGGAATATGGAGAAAGTAAGCCATGGTTATGCAATGACAAAATATGCTGCAGAAATGGAAGTTTGGCGTGCTTCGCAAGAAGGAGTTCCTGTTGTAATTGTAAATCCTGGAGTTATATTGGGTGCCGGATTTTGGTATCAGGGATCCGGAGCTTTATTTTCAAAAATTCATAAGGGATTGCCTTTTTATACGGAAGGTGTCACCGGTTTTGTTTCTGTGAATGATGTGGTTAAATCCATGCTTTTACTTATGAAAAGTAACATTGTAAACGAACGCTACATTTTAGTGTCAGAAAATAGCAGTTTTAAAGAGGTATTTTATCAAATAGCGAAGAATTTTGGAAAGAAGCCACCTTCCATAAGAGTTACAAAATTAATGAGTGCCGTTGGCTGGCGAATAGAAAAATTGAAATCTATTTTAACTAACAAACCGCCTATCCTTACCAAACATACAGCGAAATCTATTCATGTCAAAGGATATTTTTCTTCAGAAAAAATACAAAAGGAATTAAGCTTTAACTTTGAGACAATTTCTGAAACGATAAAAAGTATTTGTGAACTTTATAAGAAGGAGTTTAAATAAACACCTATTTTAATAGGTCAATCTTATGTAACTCTTTGGTCTTTTTTTTAAAATTTTGCCTGAGGTCTTTTATAGAGTCATTTTTTAGAGAATCCTGTAATTGAATCTTATTATCCAATTCTTTTTTCATTGCTTTAAGGCGTTCATCAACTTTTTTTAGAATTTCTTCGTAGTCGTCTATTCTCGAAGTATAGTAGTAATTACTTTCTTTAAATTGTGTACTGTCAATTCCGTATTTTTCAAAAACCAATGGGTAATAATTTACATTTCGTTCAAGACCGCTATTTTTAATATTTTCGGCTCCTGAGGCAATAAGCATATCAGTCAGCAAATCCACCATTTGTTTTTCAGGAATTAAATGGTCGGGCTTTTTAATAATTGTGTTGCTGGTGCAACCCATAAAAAAAATACCAAAAAAAAGGATGTAACTAATTTTTTTCATTTGTTCTATTAAATAATAATCTTTTGCCTTTATTACCATCATTAAATTTACCATATTTATATACCAAATGGCCATTTACAAAAGTATGTGTAATTTTTGAGTAAAAAGTACTTCCTTCGAAAGGAGACCAGCCGCATTTATACAAAATATTGTCTTTGGTAACGGTCCAGGGTGAAGAAATATCTACTAAAACTAAGTCTGCATAATATCCTTTTTTGATAAATCCTCTTTTTTCAATTTTGAAAATTTTTGCCGGATTGTGGCACATTTTTTCGATTATTTTTTCGATTGAAATTTTTTCTTGTTGAAACATTTTTAACATTGCGGGCAATGCATGTTGCACCATTGGTCCGCCACTTGGCGCTTTTGTGTAAACCTGTTCTTTTTCCTCTTTGGTGTGTGGTGCGTGGTCTGTGGCAATAACATCAATTTTGTCATCAAGTAATGCCTTTAACAATCCTTCTTTGTCGTGGGCTGTTTTTATTGCAGGATTCCATTTTATAAAATTTCCCTTACTTTCATAATCACTTTCATCAAACCATAAATGGTGAACACAAACCTCAGCAGTAATTTGTTTTTTTTCTACTGGCCCTTTATGAGAAAAAAGTTCCGTTTCTTTGGCTGTAGATAAATGAAAAACATGCAATCTTGCGCCTGTTTTTTTTGCGAGTTTAACCGCTTTGGAAGATGATAAATAACAAGCTTCCTCGCTTCTTATTTTTGGATGGAATTTTACTGGAATATCATCTCCATATTCTTTTAAATAGGTTTCTAAATTGGCTTTTATGGTCGCTTCATCCTCACAATGAACTGCAATGAGCATTTTTGTGGAAGAAAATATTTTCTCCAAAACTTTTTCATCATTAACCAGCATATTTCCAGTTGAAGAACCCAAAAACAATTTTATGCCTGCAACATTGGCTGGATTTGTTTTTAACAATTCCTTTAAATTATCATTTGTGCCGCCAAACATAAATGAATAGTTGGCATAAGATGTTTTTGAAGCAATTTCAAATTTTTGCTCCAACAATTCCTGTGTGGTCGCCTGCGGAACTGTATTCGGCATTTCTATAAATGATGTGATGCCACCAGCAACGGCAGCTTTACTTTCCGTTTCAATAGTTCCTTTATGGGTTAAACCTGGTTCACGAAAATGAACTTGATCATCTATTAGTCCGGGAATTAAATATTTTCCTTCAGCATCAATAATTGTGGTATCTGCTGATTTAGAACTAATTGAGGTATCTATATCCACAATAAATTCCCCATCAATAAGCACATCACCATCAAATATTTCTCCTTCGTTTACTATACGGGCATTTTTAATAAGCACTAAACTCATATTCTTCTTCTTTTATTTTGGCAATCTTTCCAAGCGCATTTTTATGACACCAAAAACGGCTTCAGAAATTATTGAACCACTCATTTTTGATGTTCCTTTTTTTCGGTCGGTAAAAATAATGGAAACTTCCTTATGTTTGAATTTTTTTTTCCACGCTTTAAATTTCATTTCAATCTGAAACGCATAACCCACAAATTTTATTTTATCCAATCCTATATTTTCCAATACTTTACGTTTATAGCAAACAAAACCGGCGGTTGTGTCATAAATTGGAATTCGGGTAATGAATCTAACGTATTTAGAGGCAAAGTAGGATAAAAACAAGCGTTTAAAATCCCAATTGATGACGTTAATTTTATTATTTAAATACCTTGATCCTATTGAAAAATCAGCGTCATCTTCAGCGCAAGCTTGATACAATTTAATTAAATCATTTGGATTGTGCGAAAAATCGGCATCCATTTCAATAATATAATCAAAATTTTTAGAAATCGCCCACTTAAATCCGTGAATATAGGCAGTTCCCAAACCGTTTTTTTCTTTTCTGATTTCTATAAATAAATTTGGAAACTCTTGTTGTAAATTAGCTACAATATTGCCTGTTCCGTCAGGAGAGCTGTCATCAACAACCAATATGTTGAATTGTTTTTTTTGGGAAAATACCGCCCTGATAATTGCCTCAATATTTTCTTTTTCGTTATAAGTTGGGATAATGACAAGCGTATTCGACATAAAATAAAATTACCGAGCAAAGATAAAACAAATTATCACTAATTTTGCGTTTAAATAATAACATACTTGATGTTTGAGGCAAAAGAAATAATACACCAAAATCACCATTGGGTTTCACTTGTCTTTTTGGCAATGCTTATTTTTTTAACACTGGCAAGAGTTTTGTATAAAGACAGGTTGCTTCATACAGCCACACTTTTTATGGCTAATAAATACCTTTTTATTTATTTTGGTAAAGAAAAGAATGAGACCATAAATTTATTTCAATTTTTAATGTTTATAGTACAACTTCTGACGCTATCCTTATTATTTTATTTTGCAAGTGATTTGTGGCAGTTTTCCGACAGGCTTAACGGACTAAATGGTTATTTATTGTTAGTTGGAAGTGTGAGTTTGTATTTTTGTCTTCGGTATTTAATTGGGCTTTTTTTGGCTGAAATATTCAATATAAAAAACAAATACAATAGAATTGTTTATGATAAGGTAAGTTATTTTAATAATCTAATATTGTGGATATTACCATTTTTGGTGCTGAGCGCATATTCAAATAATTATAAAGAAACTTTTTTTAAAATCACATTTTTAACCCTAACCGTATTATTAATTTTACGGTACAGTTTAATCCTTGCAAATAATAAAAAGCTCATTATTAATAACTTATTTTATTTTATTTTGTACCTTTGCGCTCTAGAAATTGCACCTTTAGCGATTATTTTAAAAATAACAATTTAAAACAAAATTGAACTTTATGAAAGTGAAAACAATTTTGGTTTCTCAACCAACTCCAAAAACAGAAAGCTCCCCATATTTAGAATTATCGGAAAAACAGAAAGTCAAAATCGACTTTAGGTCTTTTATTCATGTTGAAGGTGTTTCCGCGAAAGAGGTAAGAGCACAAAAAATTGATTTAAAAAATTATACTGCAATTATTTTAACCAGCAGAAATGCAGTTGATCACTTTTTTAGAATTGCTGAAGAAATGCGTTTTACAGTGCCAGATGACATGAAATATTTTTGCGAGTCTGAAGCTGTAGCATTTTATTTACAAAAGTATGTGGTTTATCGCAAACGTAAAATTTATGTGGGCGAACGCAATTTTGTTGATTTGGTTAAAATTATTAAAAAATATAAGGATGAAAAGTTTTTATTGCCTTCATCTGATAAATTAAAAGATATTGTTCCTCAGACTTTAAATGAACTTAATGTTAATTGGGAGCGTGGTATTTTTTACAGAACTGTGGTAAGCGACTTATCTGATTTAGATAGTGTTTTTTACGATATTTTAGTGTTTTTTAGTCCATCTGGAATTGAATCGTTATTTCAAAATTTTCCTAATTTTAAGCAAAACGAAACGCGCATTGCGGTATTTGGCAACTCAACCATAAAAGCTGCTACCGAAGCAGGTTTAAAATGTAATATTCAAGCACCAACACCTGAATCGCCTTCCATGACAATGGCGTTGGAAAGATACATTATTGAAGTCAACAAAAAGCAAAACCTAGACAAATAACATAATAAAAACCGAGCTTGACTCGGTTTTTATTATGAAAATAAGTTGGCAAATACATCTTCAACTTTTGTGACTTTAACCACTTTTATTTTGTAGCCGATGCTGCTAATTTTATTAAATTTTGAAATAAATATTTTGTGAAACCCCAGTTTTTCGGCTTCCATAATACGTTGTTCCACTCGGTTTACCGGACGAACTTCTCCCGTCAGCCCAATTTCGGCGGCAAAACAAAAATCCTGCGCAATAGGGACATCTTCATTTGAGGATAAAATGGCGCATATTACCGCCAAATCAATGGCGGGATCGTCAACTTTTATGCCTCCGGCAATATTCAAAAACACATCTTTTGCGCCCAATCTGAATCCGGCCCGTTTTTCTAAAACCGCCAAAAGCATATTTAAGCGTTTGGTGTCGTAACCAGTGGCGGAACGCTGTGGTGTGCCGTAAACTGCCGTGCTTACCAATGCCTGCACTTCTATCATTAATGGTCGCATTCCTTCTAAAGTTGCTGCAATTGTGGTGCCGCTTAAATCTTCATCTTTTTGAGAAATTAAAATTTCTGAAGGGTTTTCCACTTCACGTAATCCAAAGGACTGCATTTCATAAATGCCAATTTCTGCGGTGGAACCAAATCTGTTTTTTTGAGCTCGCACTATACGATACGCATGATTTCTGTCGCCTTCAAATTGCAGTACAACATCCACCATATGCTCTAAAACTTTCGGACCGGCAATGTTACCATCTTTGGTGATATGCCCAATTAAAAGTACTGGTGTGGCGGTTTCTTTGGCAAACTTAATCAACTCAGCGGTGGTTTCTCTAATTTGTGAAATTGATCCCGGGGAGGCGTCAATATATTCGGTATATAAAGTTTGGATGGAGTCTATGACAACAACTTCCGGATGTATTTCTTCAATGGCCCTAAAAATGTTTTGTGTATTTGTTTCAGTCAAAATTAAACAATTTGTGTTTGAACTTTGAAGTCGTTCCGCACGCATTTTTATTTGTGATTGGCTTTCTTCTCCCGAAACATACAATACTTTTTTAGGCATTGTTAATGCTATTTGCAGAAGTAAGGTTGATTTCCCAATTCCGGGTTCGCCACCTAACAACAGCATAGAACCTTTTACCAAACCGCCGCCTAAAACCCTGTCCAGTTCATTATTTTTTGTTGAAATTCGATCTTCCTTATCCAAAGAAATATCATTAATTTTTAAAGCTTTATTGGTTTTTTTTGGGGATGTGGACTGTTTCCAATTTCTTTTTTCTTCAGCTTGGATTACTTCTTCAGCAATGGTGTTCCACTCATTGCAAGATTTGCATTGTCCGAGCCATTTTGCATATTGGGCACCACAATTTTGACAAAAAAATAAAGTTTTGGTTTTGGCCATTTTAAGTATTTATTGAAGAAGTAATTTGAATGTTGAAAGTTAAAAGTAAAAAGTTCAATTACCTAAAAAAGTGACAAATTTTAATTACCAATTTTCATCCCGCATTCCAAATCAGTGGTACAAGCGGTACTGGATTAATTCTTAATTCAATGCGCGTTAGGGAAAGAGCGTTATTTTTGAGCACTTTTTTTGCGGTTTTTCATCGCTAAAAAATGCGAGTAGCGATTGCCCGACCCGCAGGGTAACGCCCAAAATATCAAAATAAATATATAGACTTATTAGTGACGCAATCGATATCTATTATATATAGGAATCAACAAGAAGGAAAGTCCGCCAAATATAATCACCATTAATGTTTGTGCTGTCCACATTATCCATCCAAAAGCGCGCGCCGGATTGTCTTCAATATTGTACAAAATAAGCGCACTTGCAACAAAAACAGGGTATGTTCCTAAACCGCCGTTTGTTAGCGCCATACTAAAGCCGCCAACCACAAAACCTACAATGATGGCCGCAAAAGGAAGGTTGGTTGTTTCCGGCAGTGCAAAAGTTACCGTATAAAACATAAGCACGTACATGAGCCAAATAAAAATGGTATGAAAAATAAATTCCCATTTCTTTTTCATGGTAAATATGCTCTTTATGCCATCAATTAATCCTTTTGTAAATAAAAATATTTTCATTATAAAAGGATTTGTTGATTGTTTAAGCAAATAATAGGTTAGAATTCCGGCCAATGGGAAAACCAATAAAAAAATAATTTTTAAATAACTATTGCTTCCTTCATCTTGTTTAAATAGGTAACTGCCCATTAATTCGGCTTGTAAAAAAAAGGCGACACCAGTAATTGAAAACAGCATAATTACATCGGCAACTCGTTCGGCAACAATGGTTCCTATCGCTTTTTCAAAAGGAATTTTTTCATATTTTTTGATACTGGCGGCCCGCGCAATTTCTCCTGAACGAGGAATAAATAAGTTAAGCAAATAAGCAATTAAAACAGTCATTACACAATTTAAATAGGTTGGTTTATAACCTAAAGGCTCCAATAAAAAACGCCAGCGGTAGGCTCTTGACAAATGACTTAAAATTCCAAAAACCAGGGACAATACCACCCACCAATAATTTGCTGTTTTAAACGAGGTTTTAATGGATTGTATGTCTGCAGGCGATAATTTTGATATGGAGTACCAAATTAAAAAAACTCCCAAGGCTATTGGGAGTGTTATAAAACTTATTTTTTTTAATCTGTTGATCAATTTATGTTAATGTATTGTTGTTTTCATTAGGAAAAATTAACGATGGTTTGAATAATTTCGCTTTTTCAAAATCCATGATGCCATAAGAAATAATGATAATAATATCGCCTTTGGCTACTTTTCTTGCGGCAGGACCGTTTAAGGTAATTTCTCCACTTTTCCTGGGACCAGGGATTACGTATGTTTCAAGGCGTTCGCCATTGTTAATGTTGACAATTTGAACTTTTTCTCCTTGAATAATATTCGCTGCATCCATTAAATCTTCATCAATAGTTATGCTGCCGATATAATTTAATTCGGCGCCGGTAACTTTAACCCTGTGAATTTTTGATTTTACGACTTGTATTTGCATAATGCAAAATTAATGTTTTTGAATTAATTTGTTAATATTTATAAACTTATATTGTCTATCAGTCTAACTTTTCCTGCAAAAATAGCTATAAAAGCGCGATATTTCTTTGTTGAATTTTTAGTTTCAACAGGTAACAGCGTATCCTCATCGGCTATTTCAAAATATTCTAAAGTGAATAAAGGATGATTCTTAAATTCATTTTCAACACATTTCAAGACTTCTGAAGCATTTTTTGTGCCAAATTGAATTTTAGCCTTATTTAATGTTTCATAAATAAATGGCGCGTCAGCTCGTTGTTCTTTTGTAAGTCTGATATTTCTAGAACTCATAGCCAAACCATCATTTTCTCTGTGAATGGGGCAGGAAATAATTTGTACGGGAAGATTTCTTTTTTCTGCCATTTTGCGAATGATTTGGATTTGCTGAAAATCTTTTTCCCCAAAATAGGCTTTATGTGGTTTCACTATCTCAAACAAACGTTCAACAATTGTGCCCACACCGTTAAAATGGCCTTCTCTAAATTTTCCTTCCATTTGAAATTCCAATCCGTCAAAATCAAAGGATTGTGATTGGATGTCATTTGCATAAATTTCTTCAGGAGTTGGCGTAAAAACAATGTCGCAAAAGATAGATTTTAAAAGTTCTAAATCTTTATCAATGGTTTTTGGGTAATTTATTAAATCTTCAACATTGTCAAATTGTGTCGGGTTCACAAAAATGCTCACCACCACAATATCATTCTCTTTTTTTGCCTTTTCCACAAGGGATAAATGCCCTTCGTGAAGCGCCCCCATAGTTGGCACAAAGCCAATAGTAGTACCGTTTTTAAGCGATTTTAATTTTTTTTGTACCGATTTTATTTTAGCAAAAACTAACATAACGGATTGTTAATAAACGTTAAAAGCGTGCAAACTTACATTTTTCAAGCTAAATTCTACATTAATTTTCGTAATTTTGCATATATTTTAAAAATAAGAGTTGATTTTATGAAAGATAAGAGAGTATTGATTGTTTCTTCAGAAGTTGTTCCCTATTTACCTGAAAATGAATTGTCAACAACCTCATTTGAAACAGCAAAAAT
>JAGXIN010000085.1 GCA_024635575.1 Flavobacteriia bacterium | reverse complement strand
TTGTTTGCTTTGTCTATTACAGAATAACTTAAAAATGGTCCGGCCATATAAAGGCCTTTCACTTCCCATTTTCCTTTTGCTTCAAGCGTTTTTTTACCATTTAGTTTTACCTCAAAAATATGTGGTGTATAAGCGGCTTCCGTAATCATATATGACCCTTCAATTTCTCCTGGAATGTATTTTTTTCCAATAGAATCTCTAAGGGCAACAAGATTATTTCCGTTTTCATCATCTATGGATTTTATTGGAACTGTATAGGAAAATAATTCCATGCTGTTTCCACCGTCCAAACGCATTCGGTACCAAACAAATTCTCCGTTGTCTTCAACTATACTAAAAGTCTTTGGGATTTTTATGGAATATCCATGTTTGTTAAAGGTCGGCATTTTTGCAGGGTCCCAATAATTTTTATAAATTGACCTTTGATAAGTAAGTAAATCTGCATTTTTAAACTCTGAAACCAGTGCTTTTCCATTTTTTTCAATTTCATGCATCAACGCTTCTTTATCTGTGCCTATAATAGTAATTATTTTTTGAGGCTCAGCATATACATTCGTATTTGTTGTAAATGAATTTTTATCGCCAATCCCAATATTTAGAATGCTTCTACTGGCTTTAAACATCGTACCAAAACTTTCAGGTGGCACTTGTGTCACTTCAAATTGCGCTTCTGGTTGTGGCAATCCTAATACAGGTTCAGCAATAATTTTTCTCAATTCGTCACCAATTTCACCTTGCCATTCGCTATTTTTCATCACAATAAGCAAATTGTTCATTCTGCCGTTTGCTTCTTTCAACGTTTTTTGACGATCTCCTGCATCGCAGGAAATAAGCAATGAAATTAGTCCTAATAATAATCCAATCTTTTTCACTAATTAAATATTTTTAATTTGATTCCGGGTTTTAGACTTTTTACTCTCCAAATATTGTTCCATTCTTTGATATTTTGTACAGAAACATTCGAATATTTTTTTGCGATTGACCATAATGAGTCTCCTGATTTAACGATATAGGTGTTGTGTTCTCCTGTTCGTTTTTCTTTAGGGGCGTTTGTTTCAACAGATTTTGAAGAAGCAACTACGTTGGCCTTTCTTGGGTAAATTGTCAATCGTTGCCCGATTCTTAAATTTGTGCCTTTTAAATTGTTCCAACGTTTTAAAGTGCTGACGCCAACGCCATATTTATTGGCTATTTTACCCAAATAATCACCATTTTTTACGCGATAGGTAATTCTGTCGCTCATTTCTATGTATTCCGGAACTGGCTTTTCTCGTTTTGCATCTTCTGCATCAGCATAAGCATAAATCAATTGTTCATTGCTCACAAAATTCCCAATATCTTTTAAAGGCAGGGTTAATGAATAATTTTTATCTTTTATATAAGGGATAATATCTAATTTATATTGTGGATTTAAAAATTTAAGCAAGTCGAGATCAACGTTTAAGGTTTCATTAATTTCCGCAAAAGACAACTGTCTTTTAATCTGTACAGTGTCTGTTGCATAATAGGACATTGCGTTTTCCTTGGCTTTTAAATTGTGCTCATTTGCAAATTCAAAAATATATAAGGTCGCATAAAAGGCAGGCACATATGTGGCAGTTTCACGAGGTAAATATCGGCGAATATTCCAATAATTGGTGCTTCCTCCAGATCTTCTGATGGCTTTCGAAACATTTCCAGGTCCCGAGTTGTATGCTGCCAAGGCCATACTCCAATCACCATACATTTGATATAAATTTTCCAAATACATGCAAGCGGCTTCTGTAGCCCTGTATGGATCTGATCGTTCATCTATGTATGAACTTACTTCTAAATTATATAACTTTCCTGTTTGATACATGAATTGCCACAAACCGGTTGCTCCCATGTGAGAACGCGCATTTGGGTTTAACGCCGATTCCACAACTGCCAAATACTTTAATTCCAAAGGAATATTATATTTCGCCAAATGTTCTTCAAACATAGGGAAAAAGTAACGTGCCCTTTCCATAATGGTAGAAAGCGAAGATTTTCTTTTTTGTAGATAGGCTCTTATTACCTGTTCTAACTGAGGATTGTATTCAATTTTAAAAGGTGTTTTGCTGTTTAAATATTTCAAACGCTCTTTTAATAAATCAGTCGATAAATCTTCAAGATCCGTAACCAATATTTCATCATCTTCCAAAACATACTGCTCGGTATCATATAAAGGCGATTTCACCAATTCATTCATCCATAAACTATCAATTAGTATGGCATCTGAATGAATTTGAAGCACTAAAGAATCCGGATTTTTAAAAAATAATAATGCACTGTCTGATAAAAATTCTTTGGTATTTTCGGTTTTATCAGGTTCTGAAGTTTCTGATTTCGTTTGTGAAAACCCAAAACCAAAAAATAATAAAAACGCAATATATATTATATTTTTCATAGGAGATTAGTTGTTTAAAAGTTTTGAAATTTCGTCTAAGTTAGGCGCCAGAATAATTTCAATTCTTCTGTTTTTAGCTTTTCCTTCTGAAGTTGCATTGGTATCAACATTTATATATTCACTTCTTCCAGCCGCAGTAATTTGCTTTGGGTCTACGCCCTTGTTTTGTAAAATTCTAACAATGGCAGTTGCCCTTTTTACGGATAAATCCCAGTTGTCTAACACGGTTGCTCCATTATATGGAACATTGTCTGTGTGACCTTCAATAAGCACATGAATATCAGGGTTTTTTGACAACACTCTCGCCAATTGTTCAACAGCATTTTTTCCTTCATTTCCTACCGCCCAACTACCTGAGTCAAACAATAATTTATTTTCCATAGACACATAAATTTTTCCATTTTTATGAACTACGGTCAGTCCTTTTCCTTCAAAATTAAGCAATGCGCTGGAAATGGCGTTTTTTAACTGTTGCATTTGGGCTTCTTTTGCGTTAATTAAACTTTGAAGCTCGTTAATTTGGTTGGAGCGTTCTGCCAATTCATTTTGAAGTTTTTCCAGTCGGACACTTTCAAGAACCAATTTTCTTTCTTTTTCTTCCAATTGCAATGATAATTCCTGATTTTTTTGGGATTGCTCTGCCAGTTTTTTTGAGCTTTGCGCCGAAAGCACATTATAAGATTCGTCTAAATTATTATATTTATGTTGAAGCGATACAAACTCATTATCCAAAATTTCCTTTTGGTTGGAAAGTGCACTGTAATCATTATTAAGCTTTTCTAAATCAGCTTCCAACGCTTTTTTTGCAATCAATAAATTATCTTTTTCTTCAATTAATGCCAAATTTGAAGAACGTAAATTATTGAACTTTGTTTCTAATTCCTGATATATTTTTTTGGATACACATGAATTTAGCGTGATTGCTATAATGAATAGAATTGCTGTTTTTTTTAACATTGTACTGCTTTATTTATTTAAATTATTCAATTTCAACTACGATGGGACAATGGTCGGAATGTTTTGCCTCCGGTAAAATATAGGCTCTTTTTATCCTGTCTCTCATTTCATCGCTTACCATATGGTAATCAATGCGCCAGCCTTTATTTTTGTTTCTTGCATTTGCCCTGTAACTCCACCAACTGTAATGGTGCGGTTCTTTGTTTAAATGACGAAACGAATCTATAAAACCACTGCCTATAAAACTCCCCAACCAGTCACGTTCAACAGGCAAAAACCCAGAAGTGTTTTTATTCTGAACCGGATTATGAATGTCAATTTCTGTATGGCAAATGTTATAATCGCCACAAATAATAATATTGGAAAGTTCCTTTTTGAGGTTGTTTACATAGTCCAAAAATTGAGCCATATAAGTAAGTTTAAAATCCAGTCGGTCATCATTGGTTCCTGAAGGCAAGTACAAACTCATTATTGATACGTTGTCAAAATCAATCCGTAAATTCCTTCCTTCAAAGTCCATGGCCTCAATTCCGGTTCCATATTCAATATGAGTTGGTTTGGTTTTCGATAAAATAGCCACACTGCTATATCCTTTTTTTTGTGCAGAAAACCAGTAATGATAAGGATAACCGGCATTTTCAAATACGCTTAAATCTAATTGTTCCTTATGCGCTTTGGTTTCCTGCAAACAAATTACATCGGGATTAGCCGCTTCTAACCAAGCTATAAAACCTTTGTTTAATGCAGCCCTGATTCCGTTAACATTGTATGATATTATTTTCATCTGTTTAAATTTTATTTTTTAGCGGTAACAGATGCTGTTCGCCATTAATCATTTCTTTGTTAATCAAAATTTGTTATGCTCGTTTCATTTAACCTTTTTTTTTAAAACTTCATTTCAGGAATTTCTCCTTCAACAATTAAAGTTCCTTCTGTAGCTGCCTTAATTTCTTCAACAGAAACTCCCGGAGCTCTTTCCATAAGGTAAAATGCATTGTTCTTAATTTCTAAAACAGCCAAATTTGTCACTACCTTTTTAACACAATTCACACCTGTTAATGGTAAAGAACAGCTTTTTAATATTTTTGATTCACCTGCTTTATTTGTGTGCATCATCGCTACAATAATATTTTCTGCAGAGGCTACTAAATCCATAGCGCCTCCCATGCCTTTTACCATTTTACCTGGAATTTTCCAGTTTGCGATATCCCCGTTTTGAGAAACTTCCATGGCTCCTAAAACAGTTAATTGGACATGTTGACCACGAATCATTGCAAAACTCAATGCAGAATCAAACAAAGAACCGCCTTTTAAAATAGTGACTGTTTGTTTTCCTGCGTTGATTAAATCGGCATCTTCTTCCCCTTCAATAGGAAAAGGTCCCATTCCTAACAATCCATTTTCAGATTGAAAATCAACATCTATGTTTTTAGGAATATAATTTGCAACCAAGGTTGGAATACCAATTCCTAAATTTACATACCATTTATCTTGTAATTCTTGAGCAATTCTTTGCGCTATTTGTTCTTTTGATAAAGCCATGATTTAAGATTTTGGAGTTACTGTAAGTTGTTCAATTCTCTTTTCGTAATTTGATCCTTGGAAAATACGTTGTACAAAAATACCTGGCGTATGAATTTGATTTGGATTCAATTCTCCGGCCTCAACCAATTCTTCAACCTCAACAACTGTTATTTTACCTGCCATTGCCATCATCGGATTAAAATTACGTGCAGTCCCTTTAAAGATAAGGTTTCCTGCTGTATCTCCTTTCCATGCTTTTACAAAAGCAAACTGTGGATTAAACGCAAGCTCTAATACATACATTTTACCATTAAACTCTCTGGTTTCTTTCCCTTCCGCCACTTCTGTACCATATCCAGCAGGTGTATAAAATGCCGGGATTCCAGCTCCTGTAGCTCTGCATCTCTCGGCTAAAGTTCCTTGTGGTATTAATTCTACATCCAACTCTCCTGAAAGCATTTGGCGTTCAAATTCGTCATTTTCTCCAACATAAGAAGATACCATTTTTTTAATTTGATGCTTTTTTAGTAAAAGTCCCAAACCAAAATCATCAACTCCTGCATTGTTAGAGATACAAGTTAAATTCTTAACTCCTAATCTCACTAATTCTGAAATACAATTTTCTGGAATTCCACATAAGCCAAATCCCCCAAGCATAAAAGTCATACCGTCTTCTACACCAAGTAAAGCATCTTGTGCGTTTTTAACTACTTTATTTATCATAATTTAATCTTTTTAAAATTCAGGATCCTCGTTTATTTTTATGTCAGCTGCGTCACTATCACCTTTATGTTTTCTGCAATCTATTTCAATAGTCAATTCTTCGGGTCTTTCAAAAGCTTCTTTGCTGACATTCAAAGTTGGCTCTGCATACAATTTTTTATAATACAACCCCCAAATCGGCAACGCCATGGTAGCGCCCTGTCCTTTACTAATTCCGGCAAAATGTATAGCTCTATCTTCACCTCCAACCCAAACGCCGGTTGCTAAATTAGGCACAATTCCCATAAACCAACCATCAGACTGATTTTGGGTAGTTCCTGTTTTTCCTGCAATTGGGTTTGTGAATTGATATGGATAACCTGTTACAATATCATCAGCATAGTTTGCCCCACTGGTGCGCAAACGAATACCTGAACCCGATTCTGTTACGCCTTCCAATAAATTAATAATCACAAAAGCCGACTCCTCGCTTATCGCTTCTTTTGAGTTTGGCATAAATTGCTCTAAGACCGTTCCATTCTTATCTTCAATTTTTAATAACATCATTGGCTCCACTCTTAATCCCTTATTTGCAAAAGTTGAATACGCTCCAACCATTTCATATAATGATAAATCCACAGATCCCAGTGCTATTGAAGGCACTTCAGGAATTTCACTTTCTATCCCAACATTATGGGCCAAATTGACCACCGTTTTAGGATGCACCATATCAATTAGTTTTGCGGTAATAACATTTACTGAACCTGCCAATGCTTGTTTTAAAGTTAATTCCCCTCCATATTCATTGCCCGAATTTTTTGGTGTCCAATCTTGGGGCATATCATATTTTTCTTTTGGAATTGTATAAGGCGTATTTGGCAATTTATAACAAGGCGATAATTTTAACTGATTAATTGCCGCAGCATATACAAAAGGCTTAAAGGTAGAACCTACCTGACGTTTTTGTTGTTTAACGGCATCATATTGAAAATGTTTATAATTTATGCCGCCAACCCAGGCTTTTATATGGGCTGTTTGTGGCTCAATTGATATCAATCCAGAGCGTAAAATTTGTTTGTAGTATTTGATAGAATCATAGGGAGACATAATGGTGTCTATATCGCCTTTATAGGAAAAGACACTCATATTTGTTTTTTCATCAAAAGAAGCCTTAATTTCTTTTTCTGAAGCGCCATTTGATTTCATACGAATCCAACGGTTTGAACGTTTCATAGCCTGCTCCATCGTAGACGCGACCTGATCCTTGTCTAAATCGTAAAATGGCGCTGTTTTATTGCGTTTTTGTTCTTTATTAAATACGCGTTGCAAGTTGGTCATATGCTCTTTCATAGCTTCTTCGGCATATTTTTGCATACGAGAATCTATAGTAACATAAATTTTGAGCCCGTCCCGGTACAAGTTGTACTCAGTACCGTCAGCTTTTGGATTGTTTTGTATCCACCCCTTCATAAAATCACGCAGGAACTCTCTAAAATAGGTTGCAGTACCATCACTATGACCTTCTTTATTTACATTCAGGTTTAAAGGAGTTTTTTGTAATGAATCTCTTTCGATTTTTGAAATAAAGTCGTTTTTGTACATTTGCCCTAAAACAGTATTTCTCCTGTTTTTTACTCTTTCTTCAAATCTTAAAGGATTGTAAAAAGATGCGTTTTTAAGCATTCCAACCAACATTGCAGATTCTTTTACAGATAATTCAATGGGTTCTTTTCCAAAATAAATACGTGAAGCTGAACGAATACCAACAGCTAAATTTAAAAAGTCGTACTTATTTAAGTACATCGTTAAAATTTCCTGCTTAGTATATTGTCTTTCTAACTGAATGGCAATAACATATTCCTTTACTTTTTGAAGAACCCTTTCAACAATATTTCTGGAACCTTCTCCATGAAATAAAAGCTTGGCCAATTGTTGTGTTATGGTACTTCCGCCACCCTCGCTTCCCAACATCACCACAGCGCGAATTGAGGATCTGAAATCTATTCCTGAATGATCATAAAAACGTTCGTCTTCTGTTGCAATCAAAGCGTTGATTAAGTTTTCGGAAATGTCTTTATATTTTACAGGTGTCCTATTTTCATAGGCATATTTCCCCAATGTTTTTCCATCAATGGAAATCACTTCTGAAGCTGTGCTTTTTTCCGGACTTTCTAATTCTTCAAATGAAGGAAGTGGACCAAAAGCGCCAAAAGAGGCCAATAAAAATAGCAATATGATGAATAAAATCCCCCCAAAAATGGTCATCCAAAACCATTTTATATACTTTAAAAATTGATCGTTATTTTGTTTTGATTTTGTCATTTTTGTATTTTTTCAATTCTTAACCCAACATCGGTGATGCCTTTTAAAGGATTTTTTCCTTCAATATCATTGATGCTTCTCGTTGCGTGTTGAATATTAAATTTGTAAGTTCCTATTTCAGAAAAAATAACATTTTCTTTATAAAATAGTTTATTTTCTTTAAGATCCGTAAATCCGGAACCTAACCAATTACCTGAAGGATCAGCCATTTCATATTCTAAGGTATCTATCACTTTAAATCCGTTAGGCATTTCAAGTTTGGCAATTAAAAACAGGGAGCTAAACTCATAATCCTTATTATTCCTAACATTAATAAACACATTATTTTTTGAAATCGTATCTCGGTTGTTAAATTTAAATTCAATGCTCTTTTCCGAATGCCATTGTTGGTTTTCAATCGGACTATATTGATCAAAAACTGCATTCGAGTTGCATGACAAAAGCAACAAAGCAAAGGTCAGAAAACTTAGTTGTTTATGTATTTTTATTTTTGTTTGCACTTCTGTTTGGGGGTCTTTGTTTTTTGTTTTTTGGGCTGCCATTACCCTTTTGCGGTTGCCCTGAGGATTGTGAATTTTTATGTTTATTTTTTTGTTTATTTTTCCTTTTTTTTGGAATATCAAAACGCGTTAAACTGTCTTGCCCTACAACATCCTCATATTCAACCACATTTTCTGCCAATAATTCCAATTCATAATCTTCCAGAGAAGCTACGGGTTTGTTGTTTTTATTTAAGTCTATTATTTCTTTTACGTTTTCCAATGTAAGTTTAAACCACTTGTTCCTTTCTTCTTTGTAAGTGTACCATAACACCCTTTTAAAAATATCCATTTTAATGAAAATGGCTTCTCCTTTTTTTGTTTTTAAAACAATGTCTTGGCGTGGAAAATCAGATAAAGCATCTAAATACGTGTCCAATTCATAATTTAAACAGCATTTTAATTTCCCACATTGGCCGGCTAATTTTTGCGGATTTAATGACAATTGCTGATAACGAGCCGCGGATGTATTCACTTTTCTTAAATCTGTTAACCAGGTTGAACAGCACAATTCCCTTCCACAAGACCCCACACCTCCAAGCCGGGCTGCTTCCTGGCGCAAACCTACCTGTTTCATTTCAACTCTAATACTGAATGTACTTGCCAAATCCCTAATTAATTGTCTAAAATCAACACGGTCATCGGCTGTATAATAAAAAGTGGCTTTATTTCCGTCACCTTGGTACTCCACATCAGAAAGTTTCATTTTAATGCCTAGTCTGCCAAGAATTTCCCTTCCCTTATATTGGGTTTCATATTCCTTTTCACGGGCGGCTTTCCAGATATCAATATCTCTTTGGGTTGCTTTTCTGTAAATTTTCTTTACTTCTTCACTATCAAAGGCAACGCCTTTTTTCTTCATCTGAATTCGAATCAATTCGCCGGTCAATGAAACCGTTCCAATGTCATGACCCGGATTACCTTCCACAGCGATAATATCGCCTATAGATATTTGCAGGTTGTCAACATTTCGATAAAAATGTTTTCGTCCGTTTTTAAATCGAACCTCAACAATGTTTATTGGTTCCTGGCCGGTTGGCAGTGACATGTTTGATAACCAGTCAAAAACGGAGAGTTTTTCACAACCTCCGTCGGCGCAATTTCCATTGCTTTTGCAGCCTTTCGGCACGGTATTTATATCTGAAGAGCAACTATTACAGCTCATATATTTTTATGTTTTTATTTTGTTTGTAAAACTGAAAATCAATTCTACTGACTTCACTAATTTGTAAAGATATAATTATTATTATTAACCTAAAAACGATAAAAAACGGGGATTATGTTTGTTTTACGTCAATAATTTTCACGGGACATGCTTCTTTGGCTTTTGTAACGGCTTCCAAAATGTCTACATCGGCTGATTTTAATGTGAAAAACCCTCTTTTTTCTATTGAATGAAGCAGCACTGCCTTTCCATCTTTTTTCGACATTTGAAACTGGGAAGCAGCCTGTTCAACACAGTAATTACAACCAATGCACTTGGCTCTCTGCAATGTGATAATTACCATAGTTGATCTATTATTTTATATTTTGACCTTTAAACTTATTTACGCTTCAACAACATTTTCAACAATTTTATACAATTTATCCGACGGACGAATTCTAAAATCTATTTTAAAAGTACAAGAATCTCCCTTTAAGGCTTTTTCTCCAACAACGTCATTTACATACATTTGAGTCACTTCCATTTCTTTGGCGCCAGTGGTTGGACCAGTAATTAAAATGGTGTCGCCAATGGCAATTTCATACGCTTCAATTTTGAATTCAGCAATTTTGGTTTTGGGAAAATAATGCATTCCCTTTCCAACATATACCTTTTTTTGTGTGGCGTGGCTTCCGGAACCATTGCTCCATTCCCCTAATTTTTGTCCCAAATAATAGCCACTCCAAAATCCGCGATTGTACACTTTTTCCAAATCCAGCATCCAGGAAATCACTTTTTCTTTGCTGTAGGTTCCTTCTTCAATACTGTCAATGGCATCGCGGTAACATTTAATTACATTCGCCACATATTCGGGAGCCCTTCCTCTGCCTTCAATTTTCAATACTTTTATGCCTGCATCTTCAATCTGGTCAAGAAAATCAATAGTGCACAAATCTTTTGGAGACATAATATATTCATTGTCCAGCTCCATTTCAAATCCGGTTTCCTGATCGATCACCGTATATTTTTTTCGGCAATTTTGTTTGCAGGCCCCTCTGTTTGCTGAAGAATTTGAGGAATGTAAACTCATGTAGCATTTTCCGGATACTGCCATACACAATGCTCCGTGACCAAAAATTTCAATTTCCAATAAATTTCCTGAAGGTCCGCGCACGTCTTCTTTTACAATTTGTTCGGTAATTTTTTTAACCTGACGCAAACTCAATTCGCGACTCAAGACCATCGTATCGGCAAACATGGCATAAAATTTCACCGTTTCAATATTGGTGACATTTATTTGGGTTGAAATATGAACTTCCATTCCAATAGCCCTTGCTGAAGCAATAACGGCCTGATCCATTGCTATAACCGCCGTAATATCTGCCTCTTTTGCTTTTTGAAGCAAGGTTTTTACCACCGATAAATCATGGTCATAAATAATGGTATTTAAGGTGAGGTAGGTTCTTACATTTTTTGCTTTGCATCGCGCCGAAATTTCTTTCAAATCATCCATCGTAAAATTTATGGAAGCCCTTGCACGCATATTTAACTGCTCAACACCAAAGTAAATTGAATCGGCGCCATTGTCCAGTGCGGCCTGCAACGATTCAAAACTTCCGGCGGGAGCCATCAATTCAATTTTTCCAGTAGTAGTCATTGTTGTTTTTGATTTTTTGCAAAATTACAATATTTATGATAACTATTTCAGATACAAATCTTTTATCATTTTTTTAACAGAAATATATTTATCTGTTAATTTTCAATAATTTAGTACTTGTTTCTTACATTTTTTTATAAAATTTGCATCAGTATAAAAATAAAAAAATTAAAATATGAAAGTAGCTGTTGTAGGCGCAACCGGAATGGTGGGAGATGTGATGTTGCAAGTGTTGGCGGAAAGAAATTTTCCAATTACTGAATTGTTGTTGGTTGCCTCAGAACGTTCCGTTGGCAAGCAAATGGAATATAAAGGAAAAAAATATAGCATTATTGGTATGCAGGATGCTGTTGATGCACATCCGGATATTGCTTTATTTTCTGCAGGTGGAACCACTTCTGAATTGTGGGCTCCAAAATTTGCTGAAGTTGGAACAACGGTTGTTGACAACTCTTCTGCCTGGAGAATGGATCCCACAAAAAAATTGGTGGTTCCTGAAATTAATGGTGATGTGTTGACCAAAGAAGATAAAATTATTGCAAACCCAAACTGTTCAACCATTCAATTGGTGATGGCTTTGGCTCCTTTGCATAAAAAATACAAAATGAAACGTTTGGTTATTTCAACCTATCAATCTGTTTCCGGAACAGGCATAAAAGCGGTTCAGCAACTTGAAAATGAATCAAAAGGCATCAAAGGTGAAATGGCCTATCACTATCCAATTAACAGAAATGCCATTCCACAGTGCGATGTATTTTTAGAAAACGGGTACACCAAAGAAGAAATGAAATTGGTGAAAGAACCAAAGAAAATATTAAATGATGATTCTTTTACCGTTACCGCAACGGCTGTGCGTATTCCGACATCCGGCGGACATTCAGAAGCCGTGAACGTTCAATTTGAACATGATTTTGATTTGAACGAAGTTCGCAAATTGTTAAGTGAAACTCCTGGAGTTATTGTACAGGACAATTTAGATACCAATACGTATCCGATGCCAATTTACGCACACAATAAAGATGAAGTTTTTGTTGGCAGAATTAGAAGGGATGAATCACAGCCAAATACCTTAAATATGTGGATTGTGGCTGA
>JAGXIN010000084.1 GCA_024635575.1 Flavobacteriia bacterium | reverse complement strand
TGGAGCTTTTTTATTTTTTATCTCACGATGGTTTGCTTTCTGTCTGGACCCACAGAAACAATTTTCACAGGCACTTCAACAAAATCTTCTATAAATTTAATGTAATCGTTTAATTCTTTTGGCAATGTTGTGGCGCTTGTCATTTCAGTTAAATCTTGCTTCCAGCCTTTAAATTCCGTATAAATTGGCGTCACATTGTGTGCTTCAATATTATAAGGCAAGTGACTTATTTCATTTCCTTGATAATTGTATGAAGTACAAGCTTTTAAAATAGAAAATCCAGAAAGCACATCACCTTTCATCATTATAAGCTGGGTAACACCACTAATTTGAACTGCATATTTTAATGCAACTAAATCCAACCATCCGCAACGGCGAGGCCTTCCTGTTGTAGCTCCAAATTCTTGTCCAATTTTTCCCATTGTCGCTCCGTCTTCATCAAATAATTCAGTTGGAAAAGGGCCTGAACCCACTCGAGTGGTATAGGCTTTAAATATTCCAAAAACCTCACCAATTTTATTCGGCGCTACGCCTAAACCTGTACAGGCTCCAGCTGCTGTGGTATTGGAGGAAGTCACAAATGGATACGTTCCGAAATCGATGTCTAACATGGATCCTTGAGCACCTTCGGCTAAAATAGTTTTTTTGTTTTTTAGGGCATTGTTTAGATATTCTTCACTATCAATAAAAGGAAGTTGTTTTAAAACCTCAATGGCTCCAAAAAATTCTTTTTCCAATTCTGGTAAATCATATTCAATATCAACTTTAAAGAATTCAAGCATTCTGAGGTGTTTTTCAGCCAATGCATGGTATTTATCTTTCCAGTCCACCAATTCTAAATCTCCTACCCGCATACCGTTTCTTCCAGTTTTATCCATATAAGTTGGACCAATACCTTTTAAAGTAGATCCAATTTTAGATTTTCCTTTTGAAGTTTCGCTGGCTGCATCAAGCAGACGATGCGTTGGTAAGATTAAATGTGCTTTTCTTGATATTAACAATTTAGATTTTACGTCTAAATTAAATTTTTCTAAGTTTTCTAATTCTTTTTTGAAAATTACAGGGTCAATCACAACGCCATTTCCTACAAGATTCATGGCGTTTTTATGAAATATACCAGAAGGTATGGTATGTAAAACATGTTTGTGTCCGTCAAAAATTAAGGTATGTCCTGCGTTTGGACCTCCCTGAAATCGAGCAATTATATCATAGTTAGACGTGAGGACGTCTACAATTTTGCCTTTTCCTTCATCTCCCCATTGCAGTCCTAATAATAAATTTACAGCCATTTGCTTAATTTTGTATTGTTATTGATGTTATGTATTGTTAATTATTGTTTGTTTTTTTTGTTCCGTAGAAATAGAGTGAGTGTTTCTGAATATCAATATTAAAAGTTTCTTCAATGGTCTTTTTAATAATTTGAACTCTAGGATCACAAAATTCAATGACTTCACCGGTATCAGTTAAAATAACATGGTCATGTTGCTTGTCAAAATATGACTTTTCGTAGAAGGCCTGATTTTGACCAAATTGGTGTTTTCTGACCAATCCCGATTCCAACAATAATTCAATGGTATTGTATAGTGTGGCTCTACTTACCCGATAATTTTTGTTTTTCATCTGGATATAGAGAGACTCGATGTCAAAATGATGGTCTAAATTATAAATTTCTTGCAAAATAGCAAATCGTTCAGGAGTTTTTCTATGGCTATTCGCTTCAAGAAAACTCACAAAAACAGACTTTACAATTTTTTGATCTTCATTACTCATAATTATCTTATTTGAGTTTTAAAACTGAACAAATTTAATTCTATTTTTTTAATAAAAGGGCAGGTAATTAGCATATTTATTAACTTTGAATTGTGAATAAATTTAATGTTTATAAATTCGGTCTACAGTATCAATACCTTCTATTTTCTTAATACGATCACATAGTTTTTGAAGCTGAGATTTATTTTGCACGCTAACAGTAATTTTTCCTTCAAAAAGACCATCATCACCAGATATATTTAAACTGTGTATATTTACGCTCATATTATTTGAAATAATTTGGGTAATTTCATTCACCATTCCAACATGGTCAACACCATAAATTTTTATAATGGCCTTATATTCCTGTTTTGTTGAATCTATCCATTTTGCACTTAGTATTCTATAAGCATAATTAGCCTGCAAGCTAATAGCATTCGGGCAATCTTGCTTGTGAATTTTAATGCCGTCGTTTATGGTAATGAATCCGAATACTTTATCACCTGGAATTGGATTACAGCATGGTGACATTTTATAATCCAGGCGTTCTTCTTCTTTTCCAAAGACCAAAGAATCATATTTATCAACAATTTCATCTTTTTCAATGAGTTCCTGTTTAATTGGGCTGCGCTTAATTCTATTTTTGAAGAAGCTTACAAATGCATTATTTCGTTTGCTGACAAACTCTTTTAATTGAGGATTATCGATAGAGCCAATTCCCATTCTGTAAAATAAATCCTGACTTGTTCTCAGTTTAAAATGTGTCACAAGTTCATTGACTACTTTTTCATTAAGATCAATTTTTAAATGTTTGAGTTTACGGGTCAAAACCTCTTTTCCTTCTTCAGCAATTTTCTTTTGACTTTCTTTTAAAGCATTTTTAATACGATTTCTAGCCCTGGCGGTTACTACAAAATCTAACCAGCCTATTGTTGGTTTTTGACTTTTTGAAGTGATGATTTCAACCTGGTCTCCACTTTGCAAAACATGACTTATAGGCTTTAACTTTCCATTTATTTTCGCGCCTCTGCAGTTCATCCCAATTTGTGTATGAATTGCGAAAGCAAAATCTAAAGCTGTTGAATTTTTTGGCAAGGCTTTTAGATCACCGTTTGGGGTAAAAATAAAAATTTCTTTGGCATAAAGATCTAATTTAAAATCCTCAACAAAATCTACGGCGCTACCATTGGAATTTTCAAAAGTTTCTTTAATTTTATTTAACCAATCTTCCAATCCACTTTCACGCTCATTTGAATTTTTATACTTATAATGGGCTGCGTATCCTTTTTCGGCAATTTCATTCATTCTTTCTGAACGAATTTGTACTTCAACCCATTTTCCCTGAGGTCCCATTACCGTAATATGAAGCGATTCATATCCGGTTGATTTGGGTTGGCTAATCCAATCCCGCAATCTGCTGGGGTTTGGTCTAAAATGATCAGTTACAATTGAATATATTTTCCAGGCGTCAAATTTCTCGTCTTTGTCAGTTGATTTATAGATTATTCTAATCGCAAATTTGTCATAAATTTCATCATAAGAAACACCTTGCGAAAGCATTTTTTTGTGAATGGAATAAATAGATTTTCTTCGGCCTTTAATAATATATTTGAATCCTTCCTTATCTAAAGTTTCTTTGATAATATTAGAGAATGCCTCAATATATTTATCTTGATCTTCCTTACTTTGTGTAATTCTCTCAAGTATTTCTTGATATACTTCGGGCTCTGTATATTTTAAACCAAGATTTTCTAACTCCGTTTTTATATTGTAAAGTCCTAACCGATGGGCAAGCGGCGCATAAATATATAGGGTTTCTGATGCTATTTTTACCTGCTTGTCTGCCGGCATCGCATCCATAGTTTGCATGTTGTGCAACCTGTCGGCAATTTTTATTAAAATAACTCTTACATCATCATTTAAAGTAAGAAGCATTTTTCTGAAATTTTCTGCCTGCAGGGAAGCGTCCTGATCTTTTTTTAAATGAGAAATTTTTGTTAATCCAAAAACAATTTTTGCAACCGTTTCGCCAAATAATCTCTCAATATCTTCAATTGTATAAGTCGTGTCTTCCACAACATCATGCAATAAAGCAGCAATAATTGAAGTGGCATGAAGACCAATTTCATAAGCAACTATTTTGGCTACGGCGATAGGATGATAAATGTAAGGTTCGCCAGTCAGGCGGCGTTGCTTGCTATGCGCTTCCAACGCCAATTTAAAAGCTTTTCTAATTTCTTTTTTGTCGGTATCCGTAAAAGATTGGTAAGCGCCTTTCAACAAATCTTTGTAGCGCCTTGTAATCTCTTTATTTTCTTCTTCTATGGATAAGTTGTAAGTCATCGCCTAAAAATACTTATTAAATTTGATTATCCAATTATTTGCATTTATTTTTTTAGGTTTAAAAAACGCTGTAATAACGTAGGGTGGGAGTAATGAATTTTCACATACAAAGGATGTGGTGTTAAATTACTCAAGCTGTTTTTAGACAATTTTTTTAAAGCTGAAATTAATGCATTTGCATTAAAATTTTCTTTTGCATAATCATCCGCCTGATATTCGAATTTTCTGGATAAGGAGTTCATAAATAAACTTGTGATTTCAGAAATCGGACTGTATAAAACGCCAAAAGCAATCAGTCCAATATGAAAACTGGCAGTTTTAACGCCCAAAGCCAACGACAAGGTTAAATTACCAACCAATAATGATAAAATGTAAAACGTAAATCCGGTTAATAAAATAGAAAATAACAAGTTATATATGATATGTTTTTTCTTGTAATGCCCAACTTCATGAGCCAAAACAGCAACAATTTCATCAGTTTTCAAATCATTTATTAGGGTGTCATAAAGTGTTATTCTCTTTTGTTTTCCAAAGCCTGAAAAGTAAGCATTTGCTTTTGTAGACCTTTTAGAGCCGTCTATCACAAAAACATTTTCAAGTTTAAACCCAACTTTTTTCGCAAAATTTTCAATCTCATTTTTTAATTCACCGCTTTCCAATGGCGTTTGTTTGTTAAAAATAGGAACAATCAAATTTGAATAAAAAAGATTCATAAAAATGGTAATCACTGTCATTAATGCCCATGCGTATAACCAGAAATTACTGGTTGTCAATTGGTAAAACCAAGTAATTGAAGCCAAAACGCCTCCACCAACAAAAATCATCATCAACCAGCCTTTAATTTTGTCAAGCACAAATGTTTTTTTTGAAGTTTTATTAAAACCAAATTTTTCTTCAATCACAAAGGTTGCATAATAAGAAAATGGCAGTGTTAAAATATCACTTGCAAAAATGATAATTCCAAAGAAAATTAAGGTAATAACAATAGCATTGTCCGAAAAGTTGCGGGCTAAATTATCGACGAATGCAAAGCCATCAAAAATGAAAAACAAAATCGTTGCAATAATAGAAATAGTACTTGTCACTACTGAAAATTTATAATTTGCTTGTTTATATTCCTGAGATTTTAAATATTCTTCCTCATTATAAATCCCTTCTAATTCTGGTGGAAGTGAATCGTTAAAATGTTTGGAATTTAAGAAATCAATAAAGGTGTCAAATAAAAACTTAACAATTATTATGCCGATTAATATATAAAATAGCGTTTGTGGATTCATATTAAATTTATAAATTTCGTTGTCTAATTGCTTCAAAAAGAATAACTGCAGCACTAACTGAAACATTCATTGAATCAATAGCGCCTCGCATGGGAATAATGATGTTTTTTGAAGTGTTTTGTAACCAATCATTGGTTAATCCGGTAGCCTCAGTTCCTACAATTATTGCTGTTGGTTCAGTGTAATCTATGGTTTGATATTCAACAGATGCCGTTAATGCCGCTGCGTATAAATTAATATGATTTTCTTTTAAAAATGAAATAATTTCTGTAGTTGTCCCCGTCGCTATTTGCGTTGTAAAAACACAGCCAATACTGGAACGAATAATATTCGGATTGTAAATATCAGTCTTCGGATTTGCAATAAGAACAGCATCAATGCCGGCTGCATCAGCAGTTCTTAATAACGCACCAATATTTCCAGGTTTTTCAGGAGCCTCAGCAATTAATATTAGTGGATTCTTATTTTTAAATTTTACTGACTTCAGCGATAAATCTTTACTTTTCGCTACCGCCAAAATACCTTCAGTAGATTCACGCAATGCCAGTTTATGGTATACTTCATTGGAAATTTCAATGACTTCAATAGGATAATCTACTGAATTAATTAATTTTTCAATTTCTTCAGTATTTATAATTGAGGTGGCTGCCAAAATAGTTTCAATCGTGTAATTTCCTTTTATAGCCAAAGTTATTTCACGCAAACCTTCAATTAAAAATGTTTGTGTTTTCTTGCGTGAACGAGATTTTTCTTTAAGCTGAACAAGTTCTTTTATATAAGAATTATGTATGCTTGTTATTTGTTTGTGCATGATTACTAAATAATCTGCAAAGATACTAATAATTAAAATTTCACCAATGATTGTTATAGAAACTAAAGTCTATAATTCCTGAGTTTTGTAGTAATTTACCAAAAGTAAAACTACTTTATTATAGCTTTTAATCCCGTCTTTTTGTTTATTGGCTTTTAAAAAGGAATCATAAAAAGTTTTAAAATATTTTTCAGACCAGTTTTGGTAGGATTTCCAGAAATCTTCACTTTGTCGAATGTCTTTTAAGACACCTTTATTCAGTTCAATTTTTAGAGCTTCAAATTTTGCGGGATCTTTTTGAAAAATTTCAAACAAACAGAAACGGACTGCCATTAAATAACCTGAATACTTAAAATAAGGGTCATTAGAATTTGTTGCAGCCAAATAACCGATGAAATTTGCTTCACTTTCAGGGGCAATTCCAACTTGATGCGCCAATTCGTGACAGATTACAATAGGATAGGTGTTTTTAGGAATTAAAGAATTTACCTGGGCTTCATTTGTAAATGGATTTAAATAGCCTGCAAACCCCATATAGGTTAAAGGCAAACTAAAAAGTGAATGTTTTGCCTTTAAATTTTCATGGTAAAATTGCGGATATTTTTTTTGAAATTGATTGTATACCGCATAGGAAACTTCTTTAATTTGCTGCCTATTCAACTCATTTTTAGCTATAATTGTGTCATTTTTTGTGATAGAAAACTGCGCCTCATTGATTTTTACGATCAATTTTTTTGTTAAAGTAAGCAACTCATTATCGGAGTATTTTTCATTTTCAAAATTTAGCGACTTGTAAATTGGCTGTCTGAAATAATTCAATCCCCAGTTTAAATGAAAAATAAAAAAAAGTATGGAAATAAATCCGCCAATTTTAAATAAGGTGTTTTTAAAGTAAAGTTTTTTCTTTTTTATGGCCTTGTAAATATTAACAATAATTAGAATAGCCAGTAAAGCATATAATAGATCTCCAATTGAAAAGGGAATCCATCCAAAAAGAAGACTTAAAAACTTTGAAATATAAACATATAAGCCATGGGCATAATATTTCTCAATTATAGCTGGATATTGGGCAATAATTCGAAGAAAAGCCCATTGCATAACCAGCAGTATCGTTAGAATTTTATACGTTTTTTTATTGTCCATAGGCCAAAAATAGGAAATATTTTTTCAGCAAACAGTCTTTAACTTCTTATTAACAATATACATACTTGTCAACAATTTTTGTGTAAAAATAAAATTGAAAATTCAAGTAAAAATTGTGTTATAAAAATTACATTTGCAATTATCAAAAATGCTATTTATAAAATTTAGTTATTTCATAATATTAAATCAATTAAATTTTTTAACAAAAAAAGATTATCTTAAGGCTTTTTATGATGAGTAATTAATAAAAAACTGATTAAAAATTATTTATAAAGTATCAAACAAGTGAAAAATTTGCAGCCTTTACAGTCCTTTACACCCAAAAAAAGCACTATAATTAGTCTTGAAAAAGGAAAAATCCCACCGCAGGCATTAGATTTGGAAGAAGCTGTTTTAGGCGCAATGATGATAGATAAGAAAGGTGTGGATGACGTTATTGATATTTTACATCCGGAAGTTTTTTACAAGGAAGCCCACCAGTTAATTTATGAAGCCATTTTTGTTTTATTTAAAAACTCTGAACCTACCGATTTATTGACTGTTGCAAATCAGTTGCGAAAAACAAGTAATTTAGAGGCTGTTGGCGGTGATTTTTATTTGGTTCGATTGACACAAAAAGTAGCTTCATCAGCTCACATAGAATTTCACGCACGTATCATTCTTCAAAAATATATACAGCGCAAATTAATCTCCATTTCATCTGAAATTATTGAAGAAGCTTATGATGAAACTGTTGATGTTTTTGATTTATTGGATGATGCCGAAACCAAACTGTTTGAAGTTACCCAAGGAAATCTAAAAAAAGGATCTGAAACTTCTGAAGGGCTTGTTGCATTAGCAATTAAGAAAATACAGGAAATATCGAATAAGCAGGGTATGAGCGGTGCAGCAACCGGATTTACCCGTTTGGATGAGTTAACTTCAGGGTGGCAACCTTCAGATTTAGTGATTTTAGCTGCACGTCCAGGTATGGGAAAAACGGCTTTTGTGATGTCCATGGCGAAAAACATGGCCATAGATTTTGATCAACCGGTTGCCATATTTTCATTGGAGATGTCTTCAGTTCAATTAATAACACGTATGATTTCCAGCGAAACTGGAATTTCTTCCGGAAAATTAAGAAAGGGAGATTTGGAACCTCATGAGTGGGAACAATTAAACGTAAAAGTTAAAAACTTAACAAAAGCACCTATTTTTATTGATGATTCTCCATCGTTATCCATCTTCGATTTGCGGGCAAAAGCGCGTCGTTTGGCATCACAACATGGAATAAAAATTATTATTATTGACTATTTGCAGTTAATGACTGCAGGAACTTCACAAAAAGGAGGAGGAAATCGTGAACAGGAAATTTCAACCATTTCACGAAATTTAAAAGCTTTGGCCAAAGAATTAAATATTCCTGTGGTTGCACTTTCACAGTTATCTCGTGCCGTTGAAACTAGGGGTGGAAGTAAACGTCCATTATTGTCAGATTTACGTGAATCTGGTGCAATAGAGCAAGATGCTGATATTGTTTCTTTTATTTACCGACCTGAATATTACGGACTTACAGAGTGGGATGATGAGGAAAGAACACCTTGTGAAGGTCAGGCAGAATTTATTGTTGCAAAACACAGAAATGGTGGTTTGGACAATATCCGACTTAAATTTACCGCTCATTTGGCACAATTCAGTAACTTAGATGATGGCATTGCAAGTGAATTTCATTCGAAAATGAATAATGTCATTCCACAACGCAATTTTGCAAGTGCTGAAGATGCTTTTGATGCTCCAGATAATTATGATGAAGGTGACGTACCATTCTAAATATGGAAGACTTAAAACAAAAATTTACCAATTGTCAATATTGAAAAAATCATTGATTGTATTATTATTGATTTTTTCTCATGCTACATACGCATCATTTATATTAATACCGATGGATGATGTTACCCAAACAAATCATTTAAAAGCCTATGGAATTACCTTTTGGTCTTTACAAAAGGGAAATACAGCCAAATGGCTGTTAAATTATGAAGGCGGTTCTTTTTTGTTGGAAGACAACGAGGCCACCAGAAACGAATGTAAAATTAGAGGCGTTACTTTTCACGTAATTTCTGATACTGAAGCAACAAAAATCCTCACAGAAATAAGCAGTCCCTCAAAAAACATGGAGGCCGTTACGCTTGAAAAGGCGCCAAAAATAGCGGTTTATTCTCCAAAAAGCAATATGCCTTGGGATGATGCTGTAACTTTGGTGTTAACTTATGCCGAAATTCCTTTTGATGTTATTTATGATGAGGAAGTTTTAGAAGAAAAATTAATGTTATATGAGTGGGTACACTTGCATCATGAAGATTTTACCGGCCAGTTTGGTAAGTTTTATGGTGCATACAGAACAGCACCATGGTACATCGAACAAAAAAAGGAAGCTGAAAAAATTGCTAAAAAATTAGGTTTCAATAAGGTTTCTGAAGAAAAACTGGCTGTTTCTAAAAAATTTAGCGATTTTGTAATTGGCGGTGGATTTATGTTTGCCATGTGTTCCGCCACGGACAGTTTTGATATTGCTCTCTCTGCTGATGGTGTAGATATTTGTGAAACCATGTTTGACGGAGATCCTTCAGAAATGGATTATCAACAGAAAATAGATTATAACAAAACATTTGCCTTTAAAGATTTTACCTTGGTTAGAAATCCTGCTGAATATGAATTTTCGTCGATTGACATGACGCAAAAACGAAAAATAACCCGTACCTCCGATTATTTTTCATTACAGGAATATTCAGCAAAATGGGATCCGATTCCAACCATGTTGTGCCAAAACCATACCCAATTAATTAAAGGCTTTATGGGGCAAACAACTTCATTTGACAGATCAACCATAAAATCGAATGTGCTGGTGATGGGAGAAAATAAATCAAACCTTGAAGCCCGTTATATTCATGGGGTAAAAGGCAAGGGAATGTTTACCTTCTATGGGGGGCATGACCCGGAAGATTACCAACACAAAGTAGGTGATCCAAAAACCGAACTTGCTTTGTATCCAAATTCCCCAGGATATCGGTTGATTTTGAACAATGTATTATTTCCTGCGGCGAAAAAGAAAAATAAAAAAACATAATGTTAATAACAGCATCATAATTTTTTTATTATTTAAGTGTTTCAAAATTCAAAAACAGTATTTTTGCTGCTTTAAATTAAATTTTAATAAATGCCAACAACACTACAATTACAGGATTTTGCGCAACAGGTTAGAAGAGATATCCTTAGAATGGTGCACGCCGTGAATTCTGGGCATCCAGGAGGTTCATTGGGATGCGACGAGTTTTTAACGGTTTTGTATCAAGAAGTTATGGACTATTCAAC
>JAGXIN010000083.1 GCA_024635575.1 Flavobacteriia bacterium | reverse complement strand
AAATCTTGATTGATTAAACCATTGATGGTGTTTTCGTTAATTTTACTGACTCTTTTTAATACTTTGGAAATATTGTCGGCACTTTCTTCGATAACTCCTTTTACGGATTTGCTTTCAGATCTGTTCAAACTGTCTTCAGCTTTCGTTTCTTTTGATTTCTTAATATGATTTATGGAGTTTCTTACCAATAAAACAACAGCAATCAATAATAGAATTGCAATCATAGTAGGTCCTCCTAAAAAGATTAAATACGCAGTAACTCCTGCCGCCATAAAAGCAGTAAAAAACCAGCCTCCAATTACATTTAAAACACCTGAAACTCTATAAACTGCACTTTCACTTCCCCAGGCCCTGTCAGCTAATGAAGAGCCCATTGCGACCATAAATGTTACATAGGTAGTTGATAATGGCAATTTATAGGAAGTGGCAATAGAAATTAATACCCCCGAAACCATTAAGTTAACTGCAGCACGAACCAAATCAAAAGAGGGTAATTCAAGTTTTTTACCATGAACCAATTTAATTACTGGCTTTTCAAATTGTTTGTCAATTTTAGTTTGAATTGAATTTGGAATTAAAACTGAAAAGTATCTTGAAAACAATATGGAACCTCTTACCAATACTCTTGATGTATGGTTTGGTTCGAAGCGCTCTTTACCGTGACCCTCTCTTGATAAGTTAATTTCTGTTTCGGCCACATACCTTGCTTTTTTAGAAAACCATAATGTTAAAACCATTACCATTCCAGCAACAAATAGCAATATGGTTGGCGTTGCAACTTTTGCACCTAAAACACTCATTGAAAACTCGGTTGCAGGCACTCCAGAAACTGACCAAGCTTGGTATGATTGCCAACCTGCAATTGGAACACCAATAAAGTTCACCAAATCATTACCTGCAAATGCCAATGCCAGTGCAAAAGTACCTGCAATAATTATAATTTTATAAATATTTATTTTAAAGAAGTTTATTAAAACATAAGAAATCCCTGACCAAAAAATCAAATTTATCGCTATTATTTGATACACAAACTTTTCTAAGAAATCCTTAATGGTGATATCACCAATAATATCAATACTCTCCTTTGCATAATTTGTTCCTCCAATACCTTTCATAAGGATAAAATACATAATTGAAGATAATGCTAAGCCACCAAATATAGCACCATACCACGCTGATTTTTTTTCATAATTGAATGACAGCAATAACCGTGAAAGATATTGTACGATAGCACCAATAGAAAAGGCAACCAATACCGACAGTAAAATTCCAAAAATAATCTGAGTAGCTTTTGTTGTATTAATGTAATTTGTAACATCAGCAAAATTACCGCTTTCGGCACCAATTTTAATTAATGCAACTGCAACTGCAGCACCTAACAATTCGAATACAATCGAAACTGTTGTGGATGTTGGCATTCCAATTGAATTGAAAAAATCAAGCAATAAGATATCGGTAATCATGACTGCCATAAAAATAATCATGATATCACTAAACATAAACATTCCGGGATTAAAGATTCCTTTACGGGCAACCTCCATCATTCCGCTTGAAAATACAGCGCCACAGGCAATACCAATACTGGCAACAATCATAATGGTTTTAAAGGATACCGCTTTTGAACCTATTGCAGAATTTAAAAAATTTACGGCATCGTTACTCACCCCGACAACTAAATCAGCAATGGCTAGTATTGCCAGGGCAACAATCATTAATAAGTATAAATTATCCATGTTTTATTGGTTGATTTTTATAATTGCGTAAAAGTAGCAAGTTATTTTTTTTTATACTATTTAAATTCCTCTTTTCTAAAAGAATCAATAAACATCATATAAATAAACGGGATTTGGCTTAAATAGCCAAATCCCGTTTATATTAAGTTAAGTTTTCTTTATAAGAGGCTGTTATATTTTAGTGAATAATTCCAATAAATTAATTTTTGCCTTTAACAAATCCTCAATTTCTAATAATATACTAAAATAAAGCGTTGTATTTTTAGGGCTGGACTCTGTTGTTCTGGTTCGCTCAACTTGTTTTTGGGTATAAATGGTAACTTCTGTTAACAGGTTTTCTAATTCTGCAACTAAATAAGGAATTTTATTGAAAGTGTTTGAGTCAAAAACTGCACAAGTTTTTAAAAACATTCCATTCAGTTTTAATTCAATTTCTTTTAATTCTTTTGCCTGATTTACTGTTAATCCCCTATGATTGTTATGAATATGTTTGTAACTAATTACGGAAACAAAACCAACTGATTGAGCAATATCTTGCAATATTTTTACTACATCAATATAAAAAGAACTTGCGCTCACCGATGATTCATGTAAATTTTTAATAAAATAGAAGATGTTATTTTTCAAATCTTCAATCTCTGATTCTAATTTCCCAACAGCATTCTTGGCTTTTTTTAGTTTGGATAAATCCTCATTAATTAATCCAGTTATCGTGCTTTCTTGTATTTTATTTACTCTTTTTAATAGTTTAGAAATATTGCCGGCGGTTTCTGAAACAACACCCTGAATAGAATCACTTTCAGCATTATTTAAACTATCTTCCGCTTTAATTTCTTTTGTTTTCTTGAGGTAATTAAGGGAATTTCGAATTATCAATACTATTGATAAAAATAATAATAGGCCAATCATAATTGAACCTCCCAGATGAATTAAACAAGCGACCATCGCAGCTGCAACAAATGCAATTATTGCAGTAAAAAACCAAGCTCCAATTACATTTATAACACCGGCAACTCTGTAAACGGCACTTTCGCTTCCCCAAGCCCTGTCGGCTAAAGAAGAACCCATAGCCACCATAAACGTCACGTAAGTTGTGGATAAAGGCAGTTTATAGGAAGTTGCAATAGAAATTAAAATACCGGCCACTATCAAGTTTACAGATGCTCTTACCAAATCGAAAGCCG
The DNA here is from genome assembly GCA_024635575.1 of Flavobacteriia bacterium. Classification (GTDB taxonomy): domain Bacteria; phylum Bacteroidota; class Bacteroidia; order Flavobacteriales; family Flavobacteriaceae; genus Lutibacter. Next base: position 2,699 of record JAGXIN010000083.1, on the reverse strand, counting down.
GAAAGTCCATTGATTTACTGTAATCCAATTGAATTTTTGGTTTTTCAAATTGAATATTAATTTTATTTTGAATGGATTTTGGCGTTAAAGCCAAAAAATAATTGGAGAATAATTTTGTATTTCTTACCAATGCTCTTGATAAGGTTGTTGGTTCAAATCTTTCCTTGGAAGCGCCTTCTCTTGATAAATTAATTTCTGTCTGCGCTACGTATTTCGCTTTTTTAGAAAACCACAATGTTAACACCATTACAATACCTGAAATAAAAAGCAATAAGTTTGGTGTTGCTACTTTTTCACCTAAAAAGCCCATGGTGAACTCTGTTGCAGGAACTCCTGAAACAACCCAGACCTGATAAGATTGCCAGGCTGCAATAGGCACGCCAATAAAGTTCACCAAATCATTACCTGCAAAAGCCAAAGCCAACGCAAAAGTTCCTACAATAATGATCACTTTAAAAATATTTACTTTTATAAATGTTATGAGGATGTATGATAAAACGGACCAAAAAACCAAGTTAATAGCTATAATTTGTACGGCATAAAATTCTAAAAAATCTTTAATTGTTTTACCCTCAATGACATCAAAATTTTCTTTTGCAAAGTTGGTTCCGCCAATACCTTTTAAAAGAATAAAATAAATCATCGAAGTTAATGCGATACCACCAAATAACGCGCCAACCCAATTTGCTTTTTTATGATAGTTAAATGACAATAATAATCGTGAAATATATTGCACTATGGCGCCAACCGAAAAAGAAATAATTACAGAGAGCAAGATTCCAAAAATAATTAGCGTTGCTTTTGATGTGTTTATATAATTGGTTACTTCTAAAAAAGTACCGCCATCGCCAATAATTTTAATTAATGCGATTGCCAATGCCGCCCCCAACAATTCAAATACAATGGAAACGGTAGTTGATGTGGGCATTCCTATACTGTTAAAAAAGTCGAGCAATAAAATATCAGTAATCATAACTGCCATAAAAATGATCATGATATCACTAAACATAAACATTTCAGGATTAAATATTCCCTTTCTGGCAACCTCCATCATACCATTTGAAAAAATTGCTCCCAAGGCAATCCCAATACTCGCAACAATCATTATTGAACGCATTGATATGGCTTTAGAACCAACCGCCGAATTTAAAAAATTTACGGCATCATTACTCACACCTACAACCAAATCAACAATTGCCAATATTGCTAAAGCAATAATCATTAATAGGTAAATGTTGTCCATATTATTTTTCTTTCGGAATTTTAAATTAACAGAAATGAAGTGTCTTCCTGAAATATTTTTGAACAAAAAAAGAGTACTGAGTAGAACGCAGTCTTGTTAATAAGATAAAAATTACTTTTTCTTTTTGTGTTTTAAAATTTCTGCATCAATATGAAAAATAATGCTTTCAGAAATATTTTTCAGTAAATCGCCAATTTTTTCAAATTTTTTCATCACCACCAAAGCCATTAAATTTTGCCTTATTAACTCAGGATTTTTAACGGCATTTTCAGCAACAATATTGAAAGTGTTTGAATTTATATCGTTGATAATTTTATCTTTCTTAAATACTTTTCGGGCTGCTTTTATATTTTCATCGGTGTAGGCAGTTGTCACATCCTTAAACATGCTGTCAAGGGTTTCAAACATCAAATTAAATTGTAATTTTTCAATAAGTTCAGGAACAAGTTTTTGATCTAAATCAACAGTATGGTTTGCGATATCAAATGCCTGGTCACCAATTCGCTCTAAATTATAATTAATTTTAAGAAGTGCCAATGCAAATCTTAAATCGCTTGCCACGGGATTGTACAATGCAATAAAACGATCAGTATCCTTTTCTATTTTTAAATCAAGGGCATTTACCCTGTTCTCTTTTCTAATGACTTCTTCAGCCATATCTGTATCGAAAATGATGAATGCTTCATAGGCAAGTTGAACCTGTCCATGGCATAAGCTTAACATTTCTTCACCTATTTGACTTAAAGCAATTCTTTGTTCTTCAATATTTATCATAATTTTATTTTTTTAACCAAACCTGCCGGTAATATAATTTTCAGTTTGTTTTTTTTCTGGATTTGTAAATATCTTTTTCGTTTTGTCAAATTCAATCAATTCACCCATATAAAAAAATGCGGTATAATCACTAATTCGTGATGCCTGTTGCATATTATGAGTAACAATTATAATAGTATAATATTCTTTTAAATGATAAATTAATTCTTCAATTTTTGCTGTTGAAATAGGGTCAAGAGCTGATGTAGGTTCATCCATTAATAAAATTGATGGTTCAACGGCCAAGGTTCTTGCTATGCACAAACGCTGTTGTTGCCCACCCGATAAGGCCAAAGCTGATTTGTTTAAATTATCTTTTACCTCGTCCCATAAATCTGCTTGAACCAATGCTTTTTCAACACGTTGTGCTATCAACTCTTTATCTTTTATGCCTTGTATTTTTAATCCATAGGCCACATTTTCAAAAATTGATTTCGGAAAGGGATTTGGTTTTTGAAAAACCATACCAACTTCTTTTCTAAGTTCCTCAACTTGTACTTTCTTTTTATAAATGTTGGAGTCGTCAATTTTAATTTTACCATCCATTGTGAAATCATCAACATAATCATTCATCCTGTTAAACAAGCGCAAAAAAGTGGATTTACCGCAACCGGATGGGCCAATAAAAGCAGTGATGCTTTTT
>JAGXIN010000082.1 GCA_024635575.1 Flavobacteriia bacterium | reverse complement strand
TTTAATTAATTTTAAATTTGCAATCAAAATACGGAAACCTAATTAATTAACATCCTTAAAAATGGACATCCCTTATCTAGAACCTAAAATTTTCGCCTGTTCACAGAGCAAAGAATTGGCAGCAAACATTGCCAAACATTACGGAATTGCACTTGGAAAAGTAGTGGTAACAAGATTTAGCGATGGAGAATTTCAGCCTGCATTTGTTGAATCAGTTAGAGGCAGACGAATTTTTATTGTAGGCTCTACATTTCCAAATTCCGACAATTTAATGGAAATGCTTTTAATGCTTGATGCTGCCAAAAGAGCTTCAGCGCGTCATATCACAGCCGTTATACCCTATTTTGGATGGGCGAGACAAGACAGGAAAGATCAGCCTCGTGTCGCTATTGGCGCAAAATTAGTGGCGAATCTTTTACAAACAGCCGGAGCAACAAGAATTATTACCATGGATTTACACGCAGATCAAATTCAGGGCTTCTTTGAAAAACCTGTTGACCATCTGTTTGCTTCAACCATATTTTTACCTTACATCCATTCACTAAATCTACAAAATTTAACCATTGCTTCTCCTGATATGGGAGGTTCAAAACGCGCCTATGCCTATTCTAAATTTTTAGAAAGTGATGTTGTTATTTGTTATAAACAACGCATAAAAGCAAATGAAATTGATAGCATGGAATTAATTGGTGAAGTAAAAGACCGTCACGTCATTATAGTTGATGATATGATTGATACTGGTGGAACGCTTGCCAAAGCTGCGGACGTAATGATTGAAAAAGGTGCCTTAAGTGTACGTGCAATTTGTACACACCCTATTTTATCAGGAAAAGCTTATGAACGAATTGAGAACTCGCAATTATTAGAGTTGATAGTTTCAGATACAATTCCTTTAAAAAGAGAATGTTCTAAAATAAAAGTCGTAACTTGCGCCCCTTTATTCGCGGATGTTATGCATAAAGTGCAGGACAATACGTCAATAAGTGGACAATTTTTAATGTAAACAATAATTAAATATAAATAAATGAAATCAATTACAATCAAAGGATCTAAAAGAGAAAGCGTAGGCAAAGTAGCTACTAAAGCCTTACGTAATGCTGAAAAGGTTCCTTGCGTATTATACGGAGGAGACAAAGCATTACACTTTTCAGCAGACGAAACTGCATTCAAAGACTTAGTGTACACTCCAAACGTTTATACAGCTAAGATTGAATTTGAAGGAAACAAATACAATGCAATTTTGCAAGACATTCAGTTTCACCCGGTATCTGATAAAATTTTACACATCGATTTTTATCAGTTATTTGATGATAAAATGGTAACAATGGCAATTCCTGTACAGTTACTTGGTACAGCTCCAGGTCTTGTTAAAGGTGGATCGTTGCGTTTTGCCCAACGAAAATTAAACGTTAGGGCTTTACCTAAAGATTTGCCAGACTTTATTGAAGCTGATATCTCAAAATTAGACATTGGAGATAAATTATATGTTACAGAATTATCTAATAAAAAATACAGTATTTTAAATCCTGAAAATACCGTAGTTGCACAAGTTAGAACTTCTCGTAATGTTGCTAAAGCCGCCACTGCTGAAGAAGCTGCTGTAGTAAAAAAATAAACTTTTTATTAAGTGTAAAAAGCGTTGCAATAGCAGCGCTTTTTTTATTTAATTAAACCCCCACTCTTTTTTATTACTTTTGCATAATGCAATTGTATAGATTAATAAAATTATTGTTTGGTTCTAAAAAGGAAGCCTCAGCATTAGATCCCATGAAAAAATATTTGATTGTTGGTTTAGGAAATATTGGAGAAAAGTATGCGGCTACCCGCCATAATATTGGTTTTAAAATTTTGGATGAAATCGCATCAAAAGAATCCGTTTCTTTTGAAAGTGAAAAACTGGGCGCCATAGCCACATTTAGATTTAAAGGAAGAACTTTTATCCTGCTAAAACCATCAACCTATATGAATTTAAGCGGTAAATCAGTGAAATATTGGCTTACCAAAGAAAATATCCCCATTGAAAATTTATTGGTTATCTGCGATGACTTAAACTTGCCTTTTGGCGCTATTCGTGTTAAGGCAAGAGGAAGCGATGGCGGACATAATGGTTTGAAAGATATTACCGCCGTTTTACAAACCCAAGAATATGCACGATTTAGATTTGGTGTTGGATCGGAATTTTCTAAAGGCCGTCAAGTAGATTTTGTTTTGGGCGAATGGGACAAAAATGAGTTAAAATCACTTCCTGAACGTTTGGACAGGTCAGCAGAACTTATTAAATCCTTTGGCACTGCAGGTTTAAACAACACTATGAATACCTTTAATGGTACCTAAAATAGCAATTTAAAATATTTTTTGGGCGTTCCCCTGCGGGTCAGGCTTTATTCGTTATATTTATTTTATTAATAAGGAACTCATGAATACAAGTATTTCGCTGCTCGCTTCCCGAAAAAACGGGAGAGCTCAAACAAACCGTTCAACCCCTAACGCGCTTTGAAATAAAAACAAAAATTAATTTCAATTCAAATTAATTAATCTCGTAGTTTCTACAAATTATCTGTAAATATTCTTAAATACCTATATAAAAGTCATCCCTTTGGGAAGATTTAGATGGGCTTTTGATCTGAAGCATACCATTCGGCATGTGAAGTGCCCGTTTCCTGCAATTTTAAGGAGTGCAGCTTGATGTTTTTTGGCAATCTGTTTTTAATTTTTTCAGCAAAATCCACCAACATCATTTCACTTGTTGGCTGGTAATCGACCAAGATAACATTATGATCTCTTTTTTCCAGTTCCCTTGCCAGCTCAATATGCGGCGTATTCTTGTTAAAAACGGTGGCGTGGTCAAATTTGTTCACTATTTCCGAAGACACAATTTTTTTCAAATCCCCAAAATCGATCACCATTCCGTATTTTACATTTGTTGAATCTCCAATTGGAGTTCCAATTACAGTTACGGAAAGTTTATAACTGTGGCCATGTACATTTTTACATTTTCCGTCGTAGCCATATAAGGCATGTCCTGTTTCAAAATTAAATTGCTTTGTGATTCTGATCGCACTCATTTTCATGATAAATATTAATATTTAATCTTCCAGATCTTTTCTGTTTTTGGTTTTATAATAAATAAAATAAGCCAACGCCGCCAAAAGTATAAAAGGCAAATAAGTTCCAATGACAATGCCAATTTCATATCCTTTATCCGGTGCATTTTTAATTTTCTCTTCAACATTTATTTGAAGAAAAAATGCTATAAAATTTGACAACATTTTGTTACTTTTTAAATTTTTGCAAAGCGCTTTTTGTAGTTTCAGACAGCACCAATTTACCGCTAATTTTCGCTCGTTCCTCCAATAATAAATCCCAATGCTCAGTGCCTTCCCACAATACTTTTTTCATTTCCTTTAATGCTTCCGGATTGTATTGCGACAGCCTCAAAGCTAAATTGTCAACTTCCTTGTCCATTTCATTAATAGTTTCAAAAACCTTGGCATATAAACCTTTTTCCTTTGCCCAGTAAGCATTTTGCCAATTGGCTGCATCTAAAGTTAATTCGCATAAAGCAGCCAAACCCATTTTTCGCTCAACAGCAGGTGCTATTACAAACGGACCAATTCCAATAGTGAATTCCGATAATTTTATGGAAGCCTGTTCCGTGGCAAAACAATAATCACAAGCCGCGGCCAAACCTATGCCTCCGCCAACAGCTTTTCCCTGTACACGCCCAATAATTAACTTTGAACATTTGCGCATCGCATTAATGACATTGGCAAAACCTAAAAAAAACTTTTTTCCTTCCTCAACTGTTGAAACTGCAATCAATTCATCGAAAGAAGCTCCTGCGCAGAAAGTGTTTTCCCTTTCACTTTTTAAAATGATTACTTGAACAGTACCATTGGTGCTCAATTCATTAAATGAAATTGTTAGCCTTTCCAACAACTCGCTTGGAAACGAATTGCTTGCCGGATGCCCAAATTCTATGGTGGCAATCTTATTTTGAATATTCGTATATAAACTTCCGTTGCTCATAATGTTCAAAGTTACGTGTTTTTATGTAAATATTTTCGTCTAAATTTAAACACTAAAATTCCTGCTCTCAATAACATCCACACCGTAAAAGCCATCCATATTGCATATAATTTTAAATTGAAATAATCACCTATTAAAAGAACAGGGATAAATCCTAAAAAAGTGGCCGTCAACAATAAATTCCTTAAGGTGGAGGCCTCTCCAAGCCCTTTAAAGATGCCGTCAAAAACAAATGCAACCGCATTTATAGGCTGCATAATAAGCACAATCCAAAAAATTCCGTAAAAAGACTGCAACACAAGCAAGTCTTGTGAAAAAAGTCGACCTATCGGAAAGTAAAAAATGGCACAAAACAGCGCAAGTAATATGGAAACAACAATAGAATACCTGCTTAATTTAATGCTGAGTCTCCATAGTTTCTTGTAATTTTTTTCACCCAATAACTTCCCTGAAACGATAGCCCCGACGCTGGAATATCCATCAATAAAAAAAGCAAAAAACAACCAAATTTGAAAAGCGATGGTTTGGGCTGCTATATGATTGTTACCATATTTTGTAGCAAAAGAATTTGCTAAATACAATGCAACATTTAAGGCCAGTGCCCTTACCATAAAATTTAAACTCAATGTCAATAAGTTTTTAATTTCTTTATTTAAAGTGAACGATAATTTTATATTGAAAGGCGTTTTTTTCAACAGCAATACCAAGGCTAAAATTGCCATCACTGCTTGCGCAATTACACTTGCCCAAGCGGCTCCTATTACGTTCATTGGTTCAATAAATCCATCAACCCCAAATACCAAGACAAAATCCAGCCCAATGTTTAATCCTGCCCCAATAATGCTAATGACCATAGGCCAATAGGTGTTTTGCAAACCTCTAAAAATACCAAAAACGGAAAATATAAAAAGGGTTAGAGGAATGCCTATTGCCCGAATTTTATAGTAATCAACGGAATACTTTAAAACAAGACCGCTGGCATTGTAAAGTTGAAAAATTTCATCAACAAAAAATAGGGTAATGAAACAAATAAATCCACTTAAAATTAAATTAATTGCAATGATTTGAGCTGGTAGTGTAGCTATTTCGTCTAACTTTTTTGCGCCTAAATATTTAGAGATGGTGGCTGAAATGGCGGAACGTGTTTGGGCTAAAATCCAAATCATTGCCGAAATAAAGGAACCTGCAATGCCAACTGCGGCAAGCGCTTCGGTTGGGTTTAATGTTAAATTTCCAACTATTGCGGTATCTGTAATTGAGAGCAAAGGCTCTGCAATGCCTGCAATTATTGCTGGAATTGCCAATTTATTTATTCCTTTAAATGTGATGTTCGATCTTTTATACATCTAAAACTTTTTCATCTGTCATTTTTTATTGCTTTTTATTGGTCAGATGTAATGCCCAATTGATCATTTCTAGAAACATCAATATTATTTATAGGCATTTCATAACAATAAAACGGGAACTCACTTTGGTTTGGAAAATAAATATTTTCTAATTTTATATAATTGCGCTTTTCATAAAACAGCTGATTTCTTTTATTTTGGCTGAAGGTGTCTAACCTAATAGAATTATAGTTGTTTTCAAAGGCAAATCGCTCTGCAAAATCCATTAATTTTTGTGCATATCCTTTTCCCTGAAAATTAGGATGAACTGCCAATCGATGAATATACAGATTTTCCTGATTTTTTGTCAGCCATTTTACTTGTTGGTATGTTGAATCTTCAATTTCAGTGAGCACAATTAAACCAATAATAGTGTTTTCATCTTCCAATTTCCAAATTTGCTTCAATTCAATGTCATTCAGCAAAATTTCTTTTGAAGGATAGTTTTCACTCCACTGAAAAATACCTAGTTTCATCAAATGCTGGGCGCAACTATTTGTGATTGAATAAAGTGTGTTTAAATCTGTTTTTAAAGCCTTTCTAATAATCATTTTAATGATAAAATCTATACTTAATTTATTTATTAAGAATAAAATTAATGCTTTGATTCACCACTTTTTCCAAGTGAACAGGCATCGTTGAATTTTCCCAAGGTTGTTTACAACCCAATGGATGATTCATTTCCTCAATAAAAACAAGTTTGCTTTTAGGATTCCACAAATGTAAGTTTTTAGCCTCTTCAGGCAATACGGTTTCATCATTTTCACCGTGAATAATTAAGTGCGGAATAGTTAGCGTTTCAACCGCATTTTTTATGGTTAAACGGGCTTCATGTTCTTTAAAATTTTGATAAAACTGGTATTTATGAGGCATTTTTTGATGGGTTCTTGTGTTCAAAATATAGGAAATACCTTGTTTTTTCCATGCTTCAAGTTGCGCTCCCTTTGGAAAACGAGCGCCAAAATCGGAAACTCCGGCCCAAGTAATCAATTTGGTTATTTTATTGTTTTCTGAAGCCTTTATAGAAACAATTCCGCCACCTCTTGAATGTCCGATTAA
>JAGXIN010000081.1 GCA_024635575.1 Flavobacteriia bacterium | reverse complement strand
GATATTCCGGTCGCACGAATCTTATGAAAAACTATTATAGCTAATTAAAATTATGAAATTATGGACAAACCAGATTTTAGTAACCTTCGTTGTATTTACATTAATTGTACTTTAAAAAAATCTCCGGAAAAAAGTCATACAGCAACTTTAATAGAAGTTTCGAAGAGAATTATGCTGAAGGAGAAAGTTCAGGTTGATGAAATAAGATTCGTGGACCATCAGGTTGCCTATGGAATTTTTCCGGATATGAAAGAACATGGTTGGAAGAATGACGAATGGCCTGAAATATTTAAGAAAGTTATTAATGCAGATATTTTAGTCTTGGCAACACCAATTTGGTTGGGAGAAAAATCTTCAATAGCTAAAAAACTTATTGAAAGATTATATGCAATGAGTGGTCAGAAAAATAATAAAGGCCAATATGTATATTACGGAAAGGTTGGTGGAACCATTATTACAGGAAATGAAGATGGGATAAAACATTGTGCAATGGGGATATTATACTCTTTGCAGCACATCGGATATTCAATTCCCCCGCAAGCTGACTGTGGTTGGATTGGAGAAGTAGGACCTGGGCCTAGTTACGGTGATAAAGAATGGAAAGGGGAAAAACTTGAAAAACCTGCAGGATTTGATAGTGAATTTACGAATAAGAATACAACCTTTATGACATACAATCTTTTGCATTTAGCATCAATCTTAAAAAAACAAAACGGATATCATAACTATGGAAACTCCGTTGATAAATGGGAGGAAGGAGAAAGGTGGAATTATGACAATCCAGAATATCGTTAATTTTTCACCGGCAGCAACAACTTCTATACAATTAGGCATCATAAAAGAGAACAATTCGTAAATATAACCATGAAAATTCAAGAAATATATACAAAACAACAAGCCTTTTTTAACTCAAATATAACTAAAGATGTAAGTTTTAGAATTGAGCAATTAAAGAAGTTTAAAAAATTGCTGAAAGAAAACGAAGATCTATTATATAAGGCTATTTATGAAGATTTTGGAAAATCTGAGTTTGAAACTTATATGTCTGAACTATCTTTGATCTATCACGAAATAAACATTTTTGTAAAAAATATTAAAAAATGGAGTAAACGAAAAAAAGTAGCAACGGGATTTGCCAACTTCCCTGCAAAAAGTTATATCATTCCAGAACCTTTGGGAACAACATTAATTATAGGTGCGTGGAATTATCCATATCAACTTTTATTAGTTCCTGCAATATCATCAATTGCCGCAGGCAATACCGTGATTTTAAAACCAAGTGAACTTCCTGCTAAGACATCTGAAACAATGGCTAAAATTATCAATGATAATTTCCCGAGCGATTATTTTTGTGTTGTTGAAGGGGGTGCTAAAGAAACCACTGAAATCTTAGAATATCGGTTTGACAAAATATTTTTTACCGGCAGTATTCCTGTTGGTAAAATAATTTATAAAGCAGCAGCAAAACACTTAACACCTGTTACGCTGGAATTGGGTGGAAAAAGCCCAACTTTTGTGCTTGCCGATACGGATATTAAGATGACTGCGAAAAGAATTGTTTGGGCAAAATTTTTGAATGCAGGGCAAACCTGTGTTGCCCCTGATTATATTTTAGTTGATAAATCCATCGAAGAAATATTTCTTAAAGCATTGAAGAGTGAAATTGAAGAACATTATAAAAACAGTGAAGAAATAGATGAGAATTATTTAAGAATCATAAATATGAATAATTTTGACCGTCTTAGCAAACTAATTGATTCTGATAAAATATACTTTGGAGGTAATTGCGACAGGGCCAAAAGATTTATTAGTCCAACAATCCTTCAAGATATTTCGTTTCAAGACGAAATAATGAAAGATGAAATTTTTGGACCAATTCTTCCAGTATTATCATTTTCAGACCTTGATCAAGCAATAAAAATGGTGAAAGAAAGAGCAAAACCATTGGCTTGTTATATCTACTCGAATAACAGACAAACAATTGATAAATTACTGAAAGAAATATCTTTTGGAGGAGGAGCGGTAAATGATAGTTTAATGCAATTATCGAACAGCAATCTTCCATTTGGAGGTGTTGGATTGAGTGGCATAGGAAGTTATCACGGGAAATCAGGATTTGATACATTTTCTCATAACAAAAGCATATTAGACAAACCTTTTTGGTTTGAAGCAAACTTTAAATATGCACCTTATTCAAAATATAAATTAAAAATAATTAAATGGCTCTTAGAATAAATTACGATGCCTGATAAAACATATAAGTTAAATTGATAATTTTACAAATAAAATTAATGGTAAAATAAAAAACAGGAGCAATAAAGCACCCAACACCTCCTCATACACAAACCGTTATACACAAGTAAATAGAATGATATGAAAAGATTAATATTTTTTATGATAACACTTTCAATTATCAGCTGCTCAAATAAGTCTGATAAATCTGATAATTCTGACTTGAAAAAATTATCTGTCAAAATTGATTCAATGCAAACTGAATTAAACGCTTCAATAAAACTGATTGATTCGTTAAAAATTCAGAATGATTCGTTAATCAAAGAAACCAACTATTGGTTTAATGAAAAGTATGATGCAAACGCATTGTTAAATATAGGAATCAACAATCCTAAAGACTTTATAATTAAATCTTTAAGAGCTAAGCCTGAAATTATTCCAATAAAAGCAGTTCTTGGAGGTACAATGAGATTTGGAAACGTTGAAATATTAAGTCAAAAATGGTTAATTGCAAATTTTGATGATGGCCATATTTTAGGAAGTGCGATATTTAAGTATTATTTAAATGATAAAAACGAACTAGAATTTCAAGTAATAGAATCAACTATTCGTTAAAAATACCATCGTACAACACATCATAAAATTCATGCTTAAATTTGAACAAAAAAAATTGACAAACATTTAACTATCCGATTTGCTACAAACGAAAAATCTCTGATTTTCCAGTCGCACAAAATCATTACCCTAAACGTAGTAAGCAATTAAAACAAAATAAAAACAAAAATGGAAGATCAAACAGATAATTATTTAGACAATCATTATATTCATAGAAGTAATTGGCTGAGAGCAGCTGTTCTTGGAGCAAATGACGGAATTCTTTCAACAGCCAGTCTTGCAATAGGTGTTGCAGCGGCGAGTGACAACAGAGAGTTAATTGTTTTTACAACTTTAGCTGGGTTGGTTGCTGGTGCTTTATCAATGGCAGCAGGTGAATACGTTTCTGTAAGTTCTCAAACTGATATAGAAAAAGCTGATATTGAAAGGGAAAAACAGGAGTTAATAGAAATGCCTGAACTAGAATTACAGCGATTGGCGGAAATTTATGAAAAAAGAGGACTAAAAAAAGAAACTGCGTTAACAGTTGCAAAAGAATTGACTGAATATGATGTGTTGGGAGCGCATATTAGAGATGAATTAGGACTTAATGAAATAAGTCAGGCTCAGCCCATTCAGGCAGCTTTCGCATCGGGCGCAGCATTTACAGTTGGTGGCGTTCTTCCCCTTTTAGTAGCTCTCTTTTTACCATTAAAAAGTATGGAGTATTCTCTTTATGGATTTGCCCTTTTCTTCCTTATAATTTTGGGATCAATGGCAGCTAAAACAGGAGGTTCAAGTATGGGGAAAGCAATTGTTAGAATCACATTTTGGGGAACTATTGCCATGGGATTAACTGCTTTAGTTGGATATTTATTTGGAGTGAATCTATAGAAATAAATAATTGAGAATGAATTATAAATGGTATCATAGTATAACTTATATCAAGTTTTGAAAAATAGAAATGAATGAGTTTATCTCAAAAAACCCTGATGAGATAAATAAACCTGAGACTTGGTTTCAATTGGTAATCATAGAAAAATCCACAAATAAAATTATCGGAGACATTGGAATTCATTTTATTGACAGCGATAACTTCCAAAGCGAAATTGGATGCACACTCAGCAAAGAATATCACGGAAAAGGATTTGCTACAGAAACTATGAGAGCAACGGTTGATTATTTATTTAAAAAACTTGGCAAACATAGAATCGTGACTTCAATAGATCCTCAGAATATTGATTCCATTAAACTTGTAGAACGACTTGGATTTAGAAAAGAAGGACACTTTAAAGAAAGTTTGTTTATTAACGGTAGATGGGTAGATGATATTATATACGCAATACTAAACCGAGAGTGGAAATAAAAAAACACCAAGCACAACAATACAATCAAAGAATAAAATATGTATAAATCAGAAAATAAAATTGGACTATGGTCGGCGGTTGGAATTGGTGTGGGAGCCATGATAGGAGCGGGAATATTTGCTCTTATGGGACAGGCTGGAGCAATTGCAGGCAAAGCAGTTTATATATCTTTTATCCTAGTTGGAATTGTTGCCGCAATTAGCGGATATTCTTTAGCTAAGTTAGGAGCCCGTTTTCCTGCAGCTGGTGGTATCGTTGAATATGTTGCCCAGGCATTCGGAGTAAACGTTTTTTCCGGCGGGATAAGCGTATTATTGTATTTATCATCCATAACAGCACTTGCATTTTTAGCCAAAGCCTTTGGAAGTTATGCTGCAGCTTTATTTAATTTAAAAGGATCGCTGATATACACCAATATATTTGCATTATCGATAATGACACTACTTCGAATAATCCAATATTTTGGAGTAAAAAAGTGGTTAAGTTTCAGAATGTAGCCATTGTAATTACCATTATAATATTAGTCGCATTTGCAACAGTGGTTTTAATCTATATGAAACCTGGATTGATGGCACCGGCATTATATCCTTCATCCAATAAAATATTGTTTAGTATCGCTATAACCTTCTTTTCATACGAAGGATTTAGAATAATTACACATACCACTGAAGATATTGTTAATCCGGAAAAAAACTTATCAAGAGCAATTTTCATTTCAATTGGTATCACTATGGTAATTTATACTGCATTGGCATATTCTGTTTATGGCAACTTGGAAGTTGACAAGGTAATTGAAGCTAAGAATTATGCTTTAGCCGAAGCCTCAAAACCTGTTTTAGGTGCAATTGGTTTTACTATTATTTCAGTTACGGCACTTTTTTCTACATCATCATCTATTAATGCAGTATTATATGCTGCAACCAATATCTCTTATCAAATGGCCAGAGATGGAGAGTTTCCGCGATTTTTTGCCAAACAATTCGGATATAGCAAAGAGGGATTATTAGTTAGTTTGGTATTAACCGGTTTGATAATAGTATTCCTGGATTTATTACAAATAGCTGCTGTAGGGTCCATTACCGTATTGTTTATTCACGCCGTAACTCATTTAGGCCATCTCAAACTTATTCATCAGACCAAAGCTTCAAAACTTTTAGTTGTTATCGCATTGCTAACAACATTAACTGTAATCCTATTGTTTTTGATATATTCTATTAAAGACTCATATACGATACTTTTTTTGTTTGGTGGAATACTTGCTATATCGTTCTTGTTAGAATTAACTATCAGACTATTTATCAATAGAAAAGGTGCTAAAAGTAATAAAGGAAACTCTGATTAAAAATTGGATAAAACGCAAGCTAACAACGGGTCTTAAAACAAGGCGGTTTTAATGGGTTTAGAACAGTTCCTCCAGCATCATGGCTTGTTACTGGTGACACAGACGCTGCTCCGCAATCCGGTACGTCTCACCATCACCACCGTTGGCGTTAATTCACCAAATAGCAAAAGCATTAATTATAAGTAAATGGTAAATTTTTAAACTAAATTAGCATAAAAAACTTGTAATATTTCAGACATGGATCCACTTAAAGACTATACGAGTCAAACAATTAGGTTAAAGCCAGATAACGAAGGTGAAGTGACAGCAACGCTCGTTAGTTCAAAATTTAACGTGGGGAACAGAAAGAGTGTGTTGTATCTGCATGGTTATGTTGACTATTTTTTTCATGCACATTTGGGGAAAAAATTCATTGCCCATAATTTTGATTTTTATGCACTTGACCTGAGAAAATACGGACGGTCACTATTGCCCCACCAACACCCCAATTATTGCAGGGATATTAGAGAATACTTCGAAGAAATTACAATAGCAATTCGTCAGATTCATGAATCTGGTAATGGAGACATCTTTCTATTGGGTCATTCAACAGGAGGATTGATAGCAAGTAATTATATGAATTATGGTCAGGAAAAAGATTTGATAAAAGGGCTCATTTTAAATTCCCCTTTTTTAGATTTCAACCAGACCAATTTTCAGAAGACTCTCATTTATTTAGTCTCTAAATTAATTGCTGGTCTATTTCCATATTCAAAAGTTAATGGCGCTTTATCTCCTGCTTATACACAAAGCCTGCATAAAGATTTTTATGGAGCATGGAACTTTAACTTAGATTGGAAACCTATTGAAGGATTCCCTACCTATTTCTATTGGCTTTTAGCGATACGAACTGGGCACAAAGAATTAGTAAATTCAAATATAAATGTCCCTGTTTTAGTCATGCATTCCAGTGCTTCTTCTAAGATTTCAACATTTTCAGAAGAGGCCATGCATAAGGACATTGTATTGGATATTCATGATATTAAAAGAATTGGGGCAAAACTAGGTAAGCAGGTTACTTTGTTAGAAATTGAAAACGCCCAACATGATATATTTTTATCGCCAAAAATTGTGAGAGAAAAAGCATTTAAAAAAATGTTCACTTGGCTAAATAATATGAAATTGGAAAATAAAACAACTACCGCCAGTAAATTACAAAAATAATAGCTGATGCAGCTATATACTCAAGGGCAATAACCCCCTTCAACTTTCTTGCAACTTGATAGGAATGAACCATGAATAGGCTACTATGCTTATACTGAATGCTGCTAGTAATTGCACGACAAAACGCTCACCCCAAGAAATTAGAATGGTAAAGTCAATATAAATGTTTGCATTTTGAGTAAAATCGTGGATTGAAAATTGAAAACGGAAATATTTTAGCAATAAAGAGGAACGACTAAAAGAAAAAATAAATATATTTACTGAAAGATAAATTTCAGACTGACTTCCACCCTACTGAATTTAGAACTGAAACAAAAAAAATAGCTGAATAATTAAATTAAAAAAAATGAATGGAAAAGAATTTTTTAAAAACGAACCTATACTTTTTAAGATTATTTACTTAATTGGAATAATCTTTTTATTTGTCAATTTAAGTGATTTGACAACCGGGAAAAAAGAAATGAATATTATTTTTCCAATTCTTGCATTTGCAACATTGACTTTTTTCTTTATAAGAGTGGCTATTTTTAGCAAGAAAAATGACTATTAATTGTTGCAGACAAATCGCAGAAAATACCAAAATATGATTGAAATCTATTATAAAAATAATGATATAAGAATATATAAATCTATTGATGAAATTGAATATTTACCAAACAATATATTCAGTATTCGATTTATTGATTTCCTTCATTCAGATTTGGAAATAATTTCTAAAAAGTTTGATCTTGATTTAACTTCTTTTAGTAAAAAAGAGGATATAGAAATAAGTTCCCATTATATTGAATCACCTGACCAATTATCTTTAAACTTCACGATTCCAGGCTATTCTTCCAATCATTTTTTTGAGGAAAAAGATATTTATATTTTGATTAAAAATGAAATTGTATTTACATTTCTTTCTCCGGAAATAGAAGAAAGTTTAAATCAATTGACACAATTTATTTATAATTTTGAGAATACGAATTTTGATACTTATCATCAACTTTTCATTTTTCAAATTGGGGTAATCTCAGATTATTATGCAGATATTGTGGAGTTAATTTCAAAAAAGATTAGAGACCTTTTCCAAAATACGCTCAAATCAAAACAATTCAAAGAAAATGATTTGGATTACATTGCAGAATTAAGGTTTAATAATCTCCTTATCAGGGAATCTCTTTCTGAGTTTCAAAGGATTCTTCTTCTTTTAAAAAAGAGCTATAAAAATAAGAAAAAAACATTCATTAAGATCAGTGAAGAATTAGAAGATCTTACAGTAATAGCAGATTATTTACAATATAATTTTAATAGACTGGATGACTTGAACGGGAATATAAACAGTAAGATAGAATTAGAACAAAATAAGATTTTTAAAATCCTCACTATCATTACTGTATGTGTATCATTACCTACTTTAATTGCAGGTGTATATGGAATGAATTTTATATATATGCCAGAACTAAAATGGGTTTTGGGATATCCAATTATTATCCTGATTTTAATTTTGAGTTTTATCTTCCCATTAATCTATTTTAAAAGAAAGAAATGGTTCTAAAATAAAATCAAACCAATAACAAATACTACAGCCGACAATGATATAATTTATG
>JAGXIN010000011.1 GCA_024635575.1 Flavobacteriia bacterium | reverse complement strand
TTTGGAACGAAGCCGAAGGAAATTCCTATGCCGACGGCAATCCGTACATAGGGCCAGATGCCGTATTGAATGGTATTTTTGTCCGCATCGGTGAAGATTATGAATATTTTAACCTGACAGACATAAAACTGCACGAAATGTCTAACAACCAGGTACTTGCCACTTTACGGTACAAAGGAAAATTAAAGGAAAACGGAGCCATTTTAGATGCTCAGGCTGCACATCTTTGGATGTTAAAAGATGGGAAAGTTATTGCTTTTCAACAATACGTTGATACCAAACAACTTGCTGATGCTTTTGGTAAATAAACATAAAAAGTAAAAATAAATCAAGCAAAATGAAAAACTTAATTTTATATAGCTGCTGTTTTGCAGCAATAGCAATTTTATCGAATTGCAAAGACAACAAAACAGTTGGTAAAAATCAAAATGAACAGTATAAAAGTATTGATACCCTCCAAGAATTAATTGCAAGGGGTGAATATTTAGTCAATGTAATAGGTTGTGACGATTGCCATTCTCCAAAAAAAATGACAGATCAAGGTCCGGTTACAGATTTAGACAGGCGTTTTAGCGGCCATCAAAGTGATGAATCTTTACCCAAGATAGATGCAAATAATATTGGTCCGGGTAAATGGATTTTAATGAGCAATAATTTCACAGCTTTTGTTGGACCTTGGGGAGTTTCATATGCAGCAAATTTAACACCCGATGAAACAGGAATGGCTAATTGGACATTTGATAATTTTAAAACAGCACTAAGGGAAGGTAAATTTAAAGGCATTAAGGAACAAAGGATGTTATTACCTCCAATGCCTTGGCAAAATTTTAAAAATATAACAGACAGTGACTTAAGAGCAATGTTTGAATATTTTAAAACTGTTAAACCCATAAAAAACATAGTACCTAGTCCTATTCCACCAACAGATTTGTAAATACTTACTATTTCATAAATGAAATTAAAAATTTTACGGTCGATAAACTTTTAAAACAATGAAACGGGGTAAGCCAAAAACCGAAAAGAGTAGGCAAAACTAAACATTAAAAAAATGAATAAAAAGAACATCTTTAAAATTGCAATGTTAGGCATTGCAATTTCCATTTTCACTATTGGGTGTAATTCACAACCCGATAAAAAAACTGAAATGGAACCGGCTATTACTGTAGAACCAACAGTAGCCAAGGTTGATATGGCCAGTATAAAAGCTGAGATACAAGCATTGGAAAATGATTGGGCAGCAGCTGACAATGCCCGGGATGCCAATGCTGTTATTGCCTTTTATTCTGAAGACGCGGTAAGTTTGACCAATGATGCTCCGATGACAAAAGGAAAACCCGCTATTCAAAAGGAAATAGAAGAAGGCCTGGCAAAAAAAGCTGAAGGAGAAACTGTTACCTATAATACGCTTGAGGTATTCGGTGATAAAAACACAGTAACTGAGATTGGAACAGCAATATCTAAAGATGCATCAGGCGAAGTAATCAGAACAGGTAAATATATGGCTATCTGGGAAAAGCGTGATGGAAAATATATATGCATCAGAGACATTTACAATAGTGACGCTATAGTAAAATAGTTAAAATGATGTGATGATACTGGGGAGGTAATTTGATCGGCTTCCTCAGTATTCATGCTTTTTGTCAAAAAGGATATTCCAAGACATAAAATAGTAACGAAATTCAGAAGTTTTCGGGCTGTCAAATTGGAAAATACCATTGCTATAAAAAACTCAAATTAGCACTACCCTTATGATTATTGGATTGAAGCGAATAGTTTGGGTCAAAATAAACTGCATTACCGAACTATCCTAAAAAAATTAAATATCTAAAAACCAGATAACAATGAAATCGATAAAGGCATTTATGAGAAAAAGCAATTTTTTTTTAACCGAGAATACGGTTTTAAGATACCTGAATTTTTCAGCGCTTTATATAGCTCAGGGAATTCCGGAAGGAATTACCTTTTTCGCCATTCCTGCCTGGATGGCAATGAACGGAAAAACACCCATGGAAATAGGTGGTTTTGTTGCTGTTATTGGGATCCCATGGAGTTTTAAAATACTCATTGCACCATTGATGGATCGCTATACTTTTTTGTCCATGGGGCGCAAAAGACCTTGGGTAATTTTTGGGCAAATGGGTTTGATCTTAAGTTTTTTAAGCATTGCCTTTGTGAATGATCCGCTTAATAATTTAACTGGAATAATGATCTCGGGATTTTTTATCAGCTTTTTTGGCGCTTTTCAGGATGTTGCTACAGATGGGATGGCTATAGACGTTGTACCGCAACAAGAACAGGCCAGGGCCAATGGTATTATGTGGGGTTCAAAAACCATTGGTACTGCATTGTCATTAATTATTGGCACCACATTAATAAATACTATTGGATTTTCAACAGCCATAGCTTCTTTGTCCATTGCTGTAGGGTTGATTATGTTGGTGCCTATCTTCTTCAGAGAACGGCCTGGTGAAAAATTAATGCCCTGGACAAAGGGAGAAGTGTCACCTGCATCTAAAGCCTCTCAATTAGAAAGTTGGAAGGAAATGTTTAAAAGTCTTATGAAAGTCGTTCCACTTTCTTCAAGTATTGTAATGGGAATTGCCATTTTTATTATTGGAATTATGTTCGGATTAATGGATACACTTTTGCCTGTATTTACCATTCAGGAATTAGGATGGACAAATACAACCTATTCAGAAATTTATGCTACAAGCACAATAATAGGTGGCTTTCTGGGCCTATTTATTGGTGGAGCACTCGTTGATTTTTTTGGAAAAAGAAGAATGGCTTCTGCTTATCTTATTTTTTTAATACTGACAATTGGTAGTTTTGCTTTATTGCCGAAATTTTGGCACAATGATCTTCTTATTTATCTATTTATACTAACTTATTACATAGGTTACACATTTCTTTGTATTGCCACATTTGCCATTTGTATGCAACTATGTTGGAAAACGGTTGCAGCTACTCATTTTACTTTATTTATGGCACTTTCCAATATGGGAAGAGCCTGGGGCGCAGGTCTTTTGGGCCCCTTAAAAGAAAGTATGGGTTGGGAACAGTTATACCTTTGGATTGCTTTTTTACCCTTATTAATGCTCATTCTTATCCAATTCATAAACTTTATCAAACATAAAAAACGCATCGATGGATTTATCATTGCACAAGAAAATTTAGAGATATTGAAGATAACTCTTGACAAATAAAAAAAATGCAACAACATAGAGAAACATTAAAAAGAACCATTGGTATTTGGGGATTGTCTGCCAATATTATAAACACAGTGGTAGGTGCAGGCATATTCGTAATTCCTGGCATTGTGGCTGCAGGACTTGGCTCCGCAAGTATTTTTGCTTATTTGTTTTGTGGTTTTCTTGTGGTTTTGGTGATGCTTTGCTTTGCGGAAGTGGGCAGCAAAATTACCCATCCAGGTGGCGCTTATGCCTATATTGAAGAGACCTTTGGAAAATATGCCGGATTTATAACGGCAATTTTATTTTTAATCTCTATGATATCCAGTGATGCGGCCATTGCCAATGCATTGGCTGATATTATAGGCTCTTTTTATCCATCTTTTCAAAGCAAACCAGTTAAAATCCTTTTTTTTCTAACAATTTTTTCAGGATTGGCATTTATCAATATTAAAGGAGCTAAAGAAGGGGTTCGGTTTGTAATGATGATTACAATTATGAAAATAATACCTTTATTAGCTATTGTTTTTATTGGTTTTAAAGATATTGAAATAACGAACCTATATTGGGAAACCGTTCCCTCGTTAAAGGATTTGGGAGAAATTTCCCTCATACTTTTCTTCGCATTTCAGGGAGCAGAATCAGGTTTGTCCATCAGCGGAGAAATGAAAAATCCGCAAAAAACAATTCCACGCGCCATATTTATAAGTGTTTTAGGTATTTTGATTCTTTATATACTTATCCAAACAGTGGCGCAAGGTGTTTTAGGAAATGCTTTGGCCACATTTCAAGAAAATCCGATGGGTGAATTGGCAAACCAAATTTTTGGTCCTGTCGGCCTGACATTGATTACCATTGGTGCCGGAGTTTCTATATTTGGAGCATTAAGCAGTGGATTACTTAGTTCTCCCAGAATATTGTTTAGTGCCGCAAAAGACAAAGTGATCCCCATCGACATACTTTCTTCTGTGCATAAAAAATTTGTGACTCCCCATATTGCTATTATTGTTTATGCTGCTACAGGATTTTTATTTGCCTCTTTCGGCGGATTTAAGCTATTGGCGATTCTTTCGAGTGCCGCAATATTGATTATTTATTTGGGCGTGGCACTTGCAGTTATAAAATTAAGAAGAATGGAAGGAATGCAATCAAAATCGGAATCATTTAGAATCCCTGGAGGTTATACTGTTCCAATCCTGTCGGTTTTAATTATTGGTTATTTCCTTTCCAACCTGGCCAAAAAAGAGATTATAATAACTGCAATTTTTATTGGGGTTTTATCGCTAATTTATATGGTTATAAAAAAGCTGAAATTCTATAGAAAATAAATTCATTAAATTATCAAAAGATTTAAAATTATAAATGCTCTTAATATGGAAGTATAAAATTCCCGAAATTAAATATAATATTTTGCAGTCAAGTTTAAATTTTGTAATTTTAAATGGAAACTTACAACAGAGACAGAGAGCTTCATGCTTTCTTTTTTTTGATGTTAATATATTGGAATATAAAAGATTGAGACTAATTATTGAATCCCGTTCTTTTGGTTCGTTTTCTAAATAATATTTATTCAGATTGCTGTTTAAAAAATTAACTTAACACAAATTATTATGAATCCATCACTATTTATTTTATTACTTCTAGGAATGTTTCTGCTTAGCGGAATACGAATTATTTTTGAATACAAACGTGCCTTAAAATTTAGATTTGGAAAATTTGTTAAATCATTGGAGCCTGGTTTTAGATGGATTATTCCTGTTGTTGAGACCATTCAGATTGTTGATATTAGGGTAATTACAATCAATATCGTATCTCAGGAAGTAATGACTTCCGACAATGTGCCTTGCAGTATTGATGGCGTAGTGTTTTATAAAGTCAATGATCCAGAGAAAGCTGTTTTGGAAGTGGAGGAGTTTAAATTTGCCATCTCGCAATTGTCCCAAGCTGCTTTAAGAGATGTTTGTGGAAAAGTGGAATTGGACACCATTTTGTCAAATCGCGAAGAAATGGGAAAAAATATTAAAGCAATTGTTGAAAAGGAAACAAAGGTTTGGGGTATTGAAATTATTGATGTTAAAATTAAAGATAT
>JAGXIN010000080.1 GCA_024635575.1 Flavobacteriia bacterium | reverse complement strand
CGTTGAAATCCGCGGTATTCAAGACAAGGAAATAGAAATCAGCGTTGATTTATACAAAATGGAAATTTCCAAAATTAGCTTTAGTGATATTGCACAAGCCATTCAAAATGAAAACATGACCGTTTCCGGCGGTGAATTATTGGGAAACGGATTGCGCAGAAATGTTCGAGTTATAGGTGAATTTAAATCGGCTGATGAAATCGCTGATGTTATTATAAAACAGGAAAACGAAGAAATTGTTTACTTGCGCGATATTGCAACCGTTACTTTCAAAGAACAGGAAAACCAAAGCTATGCCCGTGAATTCTCGCAACCTGTTGTTATGCTTGACGTAACCAAACGTGGTGGTGAAAATTTAATCAAGGCTTCTACACAAATTGATGCCATTATTGCAAAAGCCAAAGAAAGTTACTTTCCTTCCAATTTATACATTTCCAAAACCAACGATCAAACCAATGATACAAAAACCATGGTTGCAGACCTGGAAAACAGCATTATTCTGGGAATTATTCTAGTGGTTGTTGTGTTGCTTTTCTTTCTTGGAATCAGAAATGCCCTTTTTGTAGGAATTGCAATTCCATTGTCCATGTTTATGTCATTCATTGTATTGAATGCTTTGGGTGTCACCTTAAACACCATGGTGCTATTTTCTTTGGTAATTGCTCTGGGAATGCTTGTAGATAACGGGATTGTTGTTGTTGAAAACATCTATCGATTGTTGGATGAAGGCTACTCAAAAATTGATGCAGCGAAACATGGTGTTGGTGAAGTTGCCATTCCTATCATTGCTTCAACGGCAACAACGCTGGCAGCCTTTTTGCCCTTGGCATTTTGGCCTGGAATGATGGGTGAATTTATGCGCTATTTACCAATTACCTTAATCATTGTATTAATTTCTTCGTTATTCGTAGCCTTGGTAATAAACCCCGTATTAACTTCAGTTTATATGAAAATTAAGGAAGATGAAGTTAATTTTAAAAAAATAGTGATTTTTAGTTCCGCTTTGTTTTTTCTTGGGGTCATTTTTATTATTGCCGGATTGATTTCAGGAATAAAAGGGCTGAATGCTGCCGGATTATTGCTCGCGCTAGCCGGATTGCTTCGGGTTATAAACACAAAATTTTTAACCCCTGGCACGGAATGGTTTCAAACTAAATTTTTGCCAGGACTGGAAACTTATTATGAACGCACTTTGCAATATGCTTTGAAAGGAAAAAGACCAAGGGTATTCTTTTTAGGAACATTTGGACTCTTGATTTTTTCTGTGATGCTTTTTAAAATATTCCCTCCAAAAGTACTTTTCTTCCCGGAAACGCCGCCAAAACAAGTATATGTTTACCTGGAATATCCTATTGGAACTGATATAGAAGTCACCAATAAACTTTCAATCGAAGTTGAAGATAAAATTCAGGATTATTTAAAAAAATATGAGGTTGACGGCAAAAATGTTTTAATTACTTCAGTAATCGGACAGGTTGGGGAAGGCACAAGCGATCCAAATCGCGGGCAGGATGGCGGAACAACACCCAACAAAGCGCGTATCACTGTAGATTTTGTTAAATTTATTGAACGTGATAACATTGACACTGAAGATGTTTTAATTGAAATCAGGGAATTATTGAAGGAAATTCCGGGCGTAGATATCATTGTTGACAGACCAGCTGATGGCCCGCCAGCAGGAGCGCCAATTAATATTGAAGTTGCCGGAGATGATTACGAACTATTATTGGCAACCGCCGAAAACATCCAACAATTCATTAAAAATAAAAACATTTTAGGGATTGAAGAATTAAAATTAGATGTTGAACAGGGAAAACCGGAATTGCCAATCATCATCGACCGACAAAAAGCGCGTCGTTTGAATGTTTCAACCGGTCAGATAGGTGATGCACTCAGAACTTCCTTGTTCGGAAAAGAAATATCCACTTTTAAAGACGGGGAGGATGATTATCCTATAAACATGCGTTTAATGGATAAATATCGATATGATAAACAGGCATTGATCAATCAAAAAATCACCTTTAGAAATCAGAGTAGCGGTAAAATTGTTCAGGTTCCTATTTCATCAGTTGCCCATGCAGAAACTTCCTCCACATTTAGTGCTGTTAAACGAAAAGACCTGGACAGGGTAATTACCATTGCTTCAAATGTATTGGAAGGTTATAATGCTACAGAGATCAATGATCAAATTAAAAGCGAATTAAAAAATTATAATTTACCCAAAAACATTTCTGTTTCTTATACCGGTGAACAAGAATCACAGGCCGAAGAAATGGCATTTTTAAGCAAGGCGCTATTAATTGCAGTGTTTTTTATTTTCTTAATATTGGTGGCCCAGTTCAATTCAACATCAACCCCAATTATCATATCATTAACGGTATTGTTAAGTTTAATTGGCGTTTTACTTGGGTTGATTATTTTCAGAATGGAATTTGTGATTATGATGACCATGATTGGAATTATCTCCTTGGCGGGTATTGTGGTGAACAACGCTATTGTGCTTATTGACTACACCAACCTGATTATGATGCGTAAACGTTTGGAAGCAGGATTGGATGAAGGGGTTTTAACCGAAGAAATCATTAATGAAAGTATTGTTGAAGGTGGTAAAACGCGTTTAAGACCCGTATTGCTGACGGCAATCACAACCATTTTAGGATTGTTGCCATTGGCCATAGGAATAAACGTAAATTTCATGACCCTGTTTACAGAGTTTGACCCACAATTTTACATTGGAGGTGAAAACGTTGCGTTTTGGGGACCCATGTCCTGGACCATTATTTTTGGTTTGACATTTGCCACTTTCTTAACTTTGGTTATAGTTCCTGTGATGTATTCAATGCTAAATAATTTTAAGTTTCAGCTGAACAGAAAACAATAATTTAATTAAAAGCGATTCCAATAAGAGTATCTTTTTTTTATTTAATTTGTATTGAATGAAAAACGAAAAAATCTATACAGTAGATGAAGCAACCAAATTGATGGAGAACTTTTGCGCCTACCAGGAACGCTGCCACAAAGAGGTTGAGCAAAAACTTTATGATTTACATATGATTGCTGAAGCCAGAGACAAAATTACGCTTCATTTGCTGCAGCATAATTTTTTAAATGAAGAACGCTTTTCAAAAGCTTTTGCCAGAGGCAAGTTCTCCATAAAAAACTGGGGTAGAATTCGAATCGTGAACGAACTGAAATTCAGGAATATTTCGCCTCATAACATTAAAACTGCCTTAAAAGAAATTGATGAGGAAGTTTATTTAAAAACCATTCAAAAAGTTGCCGAAAAAAAATTTGCAGTAATTAAAGAGCCCAATGTATTCAAAAAAAAAGGCAAACTTTTAACTTATTTAAGTTCAAAAGGTTATGAATCAGAACTCATTTATGAAGTTGTAAATGCATTAATTTAATGCCTTAGTTTTTTAGTCTGCTTAAAAATAAAGAGTCTTTTTCTTTTTTTATCGCAATAACGTCAGTGATATGGGTGTTTGGTATGGTTACAGAAAGTACATATTGTTCAATTTTCCAGGTATTTTCAGTTTTACTTAAAACTCCCGAACCTCTGCAAATCCCCATCCAAGTATCTAAAAGTTCATCAAACCAAGCAATATTTCCATCGGCAGAAACATAAACATTTCGTGTTAAAGGCTTAAAATCCCAAGCTTTACCACGATCAAAAAAAGGTTTGCTAAATGTTTTAAATTCTTTGTTGTTCCAGTTTTCTGAAGCATCGGTTCCAATAAAAATACTACTATTGGTCATAGCATTAAAATACGAATCGTAATTTGACTCAGATGCGTTTTTATGCCAGGCATCCAACGTGGTATTTATAGTCTCTTTCTCAGAAGTGTCTGCTATATTTTTTCTTTCAGATTGTTTATTTTCACAAGCGGAAAACACAATCAGGAAAATAAGTATATATCTCTTTTTTATCATTGCCTATCCTTATTATTTTTTTTTATAAGTCGGGTTCGCTCCATATCCCTTCTATAAGGAGGCGGAGTGGTGGTTTTTTGGATTTCGACGGGTTCTTCTGTATCAACCTCTAATGCGTTTTGAAGGCTTTCAGCCTGATAAATGGTGTTTATTTTTGAATTGATCGCTGAATAGATTGACACAATATTACCAACCTCCTCTTTCACTTCTTCTTTTGAAATTGAAGGAATTGTGGCCATATCGGCCAATCGTAACGTTTCATTGTGCAATACATTGATTCGTGCTATAATATTCGGTTTTTGTAATTTTTCAACCCGTATAGAATCTTTCATCAACTTAACCAATTCTGAAAGTTGTTTTGCATCCGCAAGCGCTTCCAAAGTTGTAATGCTATAATATTTCAGCAGAAATTCGTCAACATCCTGATATTCTTTCCAATTATCCAAAGCTGCTTTTGCTTCAGGGCTTAAAGTTTCACCAATCTTGTTTTCTATTCGATTTGCATCAAATTTCAAAGAATCAGATTTTTCGGAAACTGCTGCCGTCTCTTTATTTCTATTGCAAGAAAAATTTAACAACAAAATGATTAATAAACAAGGGTATATATACTTCATTATAAAACTTATTAACGCCAAAAATACTAATTATTACACTATTTTATAATAAAATTAATAATTTGATAAAAAACGATTAGAAATATACAGAAATTTTAATTTTCTGTATATTTGCAACCGTAATAAAAAGGATATCAACTATATGAATAAAAGCATATTAATTATAGGTGCATGTGGTCAGATTGGTACTGAACTAACGCTAAAATTACGCAAAAATTATGGAAAAAATGCCATAATTGCATCAGACATCAGTAAAGGAAGCGATGAATTAATGGAATCGGGACCTTTTGAATTTATAAATGCACTGGATTATGACCGGATTGCTGCAGTTATTGACAAATATGCGATTCATGAAGTGTATTTGATGGCAGCGATGCTCTCGGCAACTGGTGAGAAATTCCCGGCAAAAGCTTGGGAACTCAATATGAATTCGTTAATAAATATCCTTAATTTAGCGAAAGAAGGAAAAATTAAAAAAATATTCTGGCCCAGTTCCATAGCTGTATTCGGACCAACAACACCGAAGGAAAATACGCCTCAAAAAACAGTGATGGAACCAACCACCGTTTACGGAATAAGCAAACTGGCAGGAGAGCGCTGGTGTGAATATTACTTTAATAAATTCGGCGTAGATGTCAGAAGCATACGTTATCCGGGAATCATCAGCTGGAAAACAAGTCCGGGCGGCGGAACAACCGATTATGCTATTGAAATTTACCATAAAGCGCTGGTGGACGGGAATTATGATTCGTTTTTAAGTAAATACACCAAGTTGCCCATGATGTATATGGATGATGCAATTGACGCTACCCTGAAAATCATGGAGGCACCTGCCGAAAACATAAAGATTAGATCCTCCTACAATTTGGCGGCCATCAGTTTTACTCCTAAGGAAATTGCTGAGGAAATCAAAAATTTTATTCCTGAGTTTGACATTTCTTACCATTCAGATTTTAGGCAAAGCATTGCCGACAGCTGGCCAAGCAGTATTGACGATTCGGAAGCCCGAAAAGACTGGGGCTGGCAACACCAGTTTGATTTGGAAAAAATATCGGACAGCATGCTGAGGAATTTGCAGATTAAATATGATGCGTTATAAAATGCCATTTTGCTTTAAAAAACTACCATATCACAAAATATTTATTTTTATTCCTAATTAGTCTCAGGCTTTTTTTAGATAGATTGACCTTGGTTGTAAGCAAAAAATAATTTCAAGTCGTCAACACTTTCAAACATATTCAAATTTAGCCACCACCTCCACTGTCCATAAAAGCTTCCAGTAAATTTGACAAACAAATTTATTGAGGGCGGTGATAAGGCAAGCTTATTATTTGATGGAGCGGGAGTTGCCTAGCCGGGTAAACTTCCTAAAGAATAACATTCTCTTCATAAACTATTTATTAAAACAAACCCCATATACTTGGTACATGTTTTTTTGTTTAAAAACCTTTAAAGCTGAAGAAGGCATAAAAAAATCAGGAATCCCGTTTCTCGATGATTACGAAGGCCATCCAAGGGTACATAGCCTCATGAAAGCATGATATCAAATTATAACTTTACAGCAAACAATCACTTTGGAGCCATTATTTCTTATTGTGTGAATGGTTACCGGCTAGGTTTGCCAAAATTATTTAGCATACTTCACACCATGTTTTTCGTTTTTGGATTAGGAAGACGCATAAATCTTGGAATTAGCATCTTTCAACGGAATGTCTTATATTAGATTGTAATTTTCTTGATGGCACTTCCCTTTTTTTGTGGTTTATTTTACCCATTCAGAAAATCAGAAAAAGGGAAACTGAACAAGTTTTAAGTATAAAATTTTAAATCTGAATAGAATAAACCTAGTCATCTAAACGTTGAAATGGCCTTATTTGACCGTTATAAAAAATGATATCGAATCCGGAATTGACTTAATAAATACTGAAAATTAAATGAAATATTTTAATGAACTTTCAACACCCGAATTAATAGAGCGCAAAAAAAATGGGGCTAAATTAATTGATGTGCGACCAATTGACGCCTATAATGGCTGGTCTTTACATAACGAATTACGGGGCGGCCACATTAAAGGAGCTGTGAGTTTACCCTTAAAATGGATAAAATACATTGATTGGATTGAAATAATAAGAAGTAAAAATATCCTTCCGGAACATGAGATTGTACTCTATGGCTACACAAAAGCTGAGTCAAAAGCTGTCGCTGAACGTCTAAAGAAATCTGGTTACCATAAAATTTGGTTGTATTCTCATTTTATTGATGAATGGTCCCCAAATGAAGATTTACCCATGGAAAATCTCGATAAGTTTAAAAATCTGGTTCCGGCCAGTTGGGTAAATACACTTATTTCAGGAGGAAAACCCCAACTTTACAACAATGACAAATATGTTGTTGTGCACGCCCATTACCGAAATCGAGATGCTTATCTTACGGGTCATATCCCAGGCGCCATTGATATGGATACCCTTGCGCTCGAGGCACCTGAAACATGGAACAGAAGATCTCCCAAAGAATTAAAGGAGGCTTTGGAGAAACATGGAATCACTGCGGATACCACGGTTATTTTATATGGTAAATTTATGTTTCCCGACAATGCTTCTGAATTTCCGGGCAGTGCTGCGGGTGATATAGGCGCCATAAGAAATGCTTTTATCATGCTTTATGCCGGAGTGAAAGACATAAGGGTTTTAAACGGGGGGTTTCAATCGTGGATTGATGAAGGTTTTCAAATAACTTTTACGGATGAACCGAAAAAGCCTGTCACCGAATTCGGCACAAACATCCCTATTCATCCAGAGCTTGCTATTGACACGCCCGAAGCCAAACAGGTAATTGCTTCTCCAAATGCTGAATTGGTGTGTGTCCGCAGTTGGGAGGAGTACATTGGTGAAGTAAGCGGATATAATTACATTGAGCCTAAAGGACGTATTCCAGGCGCTGTTTTTGCCGATTGCGGCAGTGATGCCTACCATATGGAAAATTACCGAAATGTTGACCAAACCACCCGTGAATACAACGAAATAGCCGAAATATGGTCAAAAAATGGAATTACGCCAGACAAACATTTGGCATTTTATTGTGGTACTGGCTGGCGCGGCAGTGAAGCTTGGTTTAATGCATGGCTCATGGGCTGGCCCAAAGTTTCAGTTTACGACGGCGGTTGGTTTGAGTGGAGCAACGACCCCACCAATCCTTTTGAAACAGGAATTCCGGATACAGTTGAAACAAATTATAACTAAAAACCACTCCTAAAAATCATGAAAAAATTTGATGCAATCATCATAGGTTCGGGACAAGCCGGAACACCACTGGTTTTTAAATTGGCTACTAAAGGTCAAAAAGTGGCGTTTATTGAAAAGGAACATGTGGGTGG
>JAGXIN010000079.1 GCA_024635575.1 Flavobacteriia bacterium | reverse complement strand
TCCTCATTATAAAACACCTTATAAAACTTCATTTTTTTCTCCTCATCATACCCTTTTTCCAAATAATCACTTGAAGCTTCCGGTGCGTCAATATCAAGTTTTATAACAATGTTTGTGTCTAATTTAATTTCACTTTTTATTTTTTGCTTTTGTTTTTTCAAAACCACTTCAGAAACTGAAAACTGATTTCTAACCAATACATCATTCAATGTTTCAAATTGCTTTTTATATTCATCAAATTTTGATTTTTGTTCTTCATCATCTTCAAACAATTCTTCCTTGAAATCGTTGATATTCACCATCTCTTTTGTCTTGAAAAAATCGACTGTTCTAGCCAAAAAGGTATTTTTTTCCTGAATTCCGAAATCTTCCTTAATAATTTCTTCAGAAAAATCCCTGCACATTTCCATGTAATTCTTGGTATGCTGGTTGTTATCGTCAGCATATTTCACATTCAAAAAGTTTTTAATCCAGTAAAGTGAGTCGTAATTGTTGGTATCAACACTCAACACCACTTTTCCTTCTGAATCTGAAGTATTGATAATTAAACAGCCTTTGTCCAATTTTTTTGTGCTGATTCCTTTTTGCACATATACGTCCAAACTTTTGTTTTCCATATGCGTTTGAAAGAAATCCAGTTTGTTTTCAATTTTAAAAATACCTAATGCCTGCGTAACAACTTCCTTGTATTCAATATCCTCAAAAAGCGCAATGATGACGTCACCCGTTTTTATTTGTGCGGAATTCGATTGCTCAAAAAGGTGATTCACAATATGTCTAGAAACTTCAATAAATGCAGCATCATCATTAAAAACTTGGGCTGAATAACTGTTTACTTCATTTAACTCAATGTTTGCGTGATGGTTAAAACGAAAACTCTCCGTTACATTTCCAAAAGGTTTTAACAAAAAAGGTTTCATCAATTCATAACTTTCTTCATCAAAAGTGATTGCATTTTCAGAAAAAATATTGGTGGCACTATTAAACTTATTACCAACTTTATGAATAATTAATTTGGAGATGGCGGCTCGGGTTCTTTTGATCATCTGTTCATTTTTAACGATGGCAAATGTATCATTTTAATGGTAGTTTTTTTAATAATTTCAAAAACAACTCATATAAAAAATAATGTTTTGGGCGTTCCAGCTAAAAAAGCTGGCGGGCTTTCACTACTCGCTTCCCATAAAAACGGGAGCGCTCAAACATACCGTTCAATCCCTAACGCAAATTGAGTTATGATTTTAAAATATTACAGCGCTAATTTTAGTTGTTCGGGCAGCAATCTGAAAGATTTTCTATGGTAATCAGTGATGCCAAATTCCCGAATGGCATTTCTGTGAAAAAGCGTTGCGTAGCCCTTGTTCTGCCTCCATTTATAGTTGGGGAACTCTAAATCGAGGTTTTTCATAAAATCGTCCCGGTAGGTTTTTGCTAAAATTGATGCCGCAGCAATGCTCATATATTTGGCATCGCCTTCCACGATGGTGGTGTGCGGGATATTTTTATAAGGGTTGAATTTATTTCCGTCAACAATAATATGTTCAGGCTCAATCGCCAACTTTTGAATGGCATGGTGCATCGCTAAAATGGAGGCCTGCAAAATATTGATTTCATCAATTTTAGCCTCAAAAACAAAAGCCACCGCAAAAGCCAATGCATGTTTTTCGATATAAGGCCGTAAAATATCCCGTTGTTTTTCCATGAGTTGTTTTGAATCATTTAACAAGGGATGGTAAAAATCGGCTGGCAATAAAACCGCGGCCGCAACAACTGGACCAGCCAAACAGCCTCTTCCTGCCTCATCTGTTCCGGCTTCAACCGTATTTTTTAAAAACCATTTTTTAAGCGCCATATATTGAATTAAAAATTAAAAATGGATAAAGAAAATTGAAAACTTACAATTTTCTTTTTATTGCTTTTTATCACAATGTGCAATTTCGCAAAATTAGCATTAATTCCAAAAGATAGCTTCCATAAATTTACTTTTATTAGTTTCAACTGTTTAAATTTTATTTTTTTGCGCAAACAGCTGCTGTTCGCCATGAATCATTCCTTTGGGTATCAAATTTTGTTAAGCTCATTTCAATCAAATAATTTACCTTTGTTGCTTTATGTATTTTATGAAAAAATTAGCGACAGTATTATTTTTTGGGTTTTATATTTTAACTTTTGAAGCTCAAGTCATAAGACCGCAAAAAGATGGCGGCGTATTTAAATCTGACAGCACCACATTTAAAAACGAAACGCAAATTAAACTGGACGGAGAAACGAGCTACACCGATTATAAAATAATTTCTATAAATAATGACACAACCATTGTTGACACTACCTTAACAATTGCAAAAGATTATAAATTCAACTATATCAGAAAAGATAATTTTGAACTCCTGCCTTTTGCCAATCAGGGACAAACTTTCAATAAGCTGGGCTATAATTTTAATAATAATTCGCTATTTCCAACCATTGGTGCAAACGCAAAGCACTACAATTATTACAAAATTGAAGATGTTTATTATTATGATGTTCCAACGCCAACTTCCGAATTTATGTACAGGACCGGAATGGAGCAAGGACAGGTTTTAGACGGTTTTTTAACGTTGAATACTTCCCGGCAATTGAATATTTTTATTGCCTATAAAGGATTGCGTTCCTTGGGAAAATACAGAAATTCTCTGGCAAGTCATGGGAATTTTAGAACTTCCGTCAATTATAACTCCAAAAATAACACCTATTTTCTCAAGGTTCATTTTATGTCATTTGATTTATTGAACAATGAAAATGGCGGATTAACAGAGGCTTCAATCGCCTATTTTGAAAATGATGACCCCAATTATACAGACAGATCTCGGTTAGAAGTTAATTATGTAGATGCTGAAAATATGTTTGAAGGAAAAAGATACTTTTTGGACCAACAAGTCACTTTATTTTCAAAAGAAAATAAAATTGATAAGCACAATACAATTGTATCAAATAAAATAAAAGGATATAATGCCATCCTTAAGAAAATTGAAAATTTAAAAAAAGATTCTGTTTCGGTTGCTAATAAATCTAAAATTACTGCTTTACCAAAAAAAACCGGTTTACATAAAGAATTACCCGTTAAACAAAAAGATTCCATTTTTGGTGTCACTTTAATAAAAACAAATGACACCATAAAAGTTGATTCATTAGCTAGAGAAATACCTATAAAGAACAAAGATTCCATTGTTAAACTTGATTCAATTCGTGCAATTAAAATAAAGAAAATTGACTCTTTACTAATTGTTGCTGCAGGGCTTAAAATTGATTCAAGTCAATTAATAACTGTTGACAAAAAGTCAAATTACAGCATGAAACTAGGACATACTTTTATGTATGAAACCCAACATTATAGATTTATACAAGCGGCTGTGAATCCAATCTTTGGAGAGGCTTATGATAAAAATATCGTTGACCATACCTCCTATCAAAAAATGAATAATGAAGCTTACCTACAATTTGAAGCTCCTTATGTTGGGGTTTTGAGGGCAAAAGCAAATTATTTTAATTATAATTATCACTACAGCAGCATTTTGTATTTGGATACTGAAACCATTCATGAGAAGTTGAAAGGAAATGCCCTTGCCGTTGGCGCCGATTGGAAAACCAATTTTGGAAATTTATATTTGAATGCTGATGCAAGCTCCATCATTGCAGGGGATTTAACCGGAAATTCCATTAAAGGTTCCGTAATGTTTAAAAAAGACAGCGTTTATAGTTTTAAAGGCTTTGCGGAAATCACTTCAAAAACAGCAGATTTTAACAAGTTATTGTACCAAAGTGATTACAAAGATTACAATTGGCAAAACAATTTCAAAAACGAACAAATAAAAAATATTGGCGTGGAATTTGGCTTTAAAAATTGGGCAAGCATTAACGCCAGTTACAATATCATAGACAATTACACCTATTTTGATGAAAATTCGCAACCTAATCAGGCAACAGAAACCTTAAACTATTTAAAAGTTAAGGTAAGCAATTCAATAACTTTCAGAAAATTTACACTAGACAATACCGTCATGTACCAAAATGTTTCAAGTGGAGAATCGTTTTTTAAAGTTCCTGAAATTGTTAGCAGAAATACCCTATATTATTCCAATTATTTATTCAAAGGAAAACCTTTGTACTTGCAAACTGGGGTAACCCTAAAGTATTTTACCGCATTTAATGCCAATGCCTACAATCCGCTTTTAAGCGAGTTTGTGTTACAAAATACCCAGGAAATAGGAAATTTTCCTATGCTCGATTTTTTCGCAAACGCACAAATACGGAGAACGCGAATTTATTTGAAAGTTGAGAACTTTGGCGCAAGTTTTATAGGCAGAACCTATTATTCGGCACCAACCTATCCTTACCGAGATTTAACGGTTCGATTTGGCCTGGTTTGGAATTGGTTTATATAGTCCTATTCTAAATCCTTCCCCAAGGGAAGGACCTATTTTTTTGGCAATTTCAACTTGAAGGTTTTTGTTATATGTTAAAAGTTATTTGTTAAATATTGAGAAAAGGAAAATTTTCAACTTTAAACTTTCGACTTATTACTTGCCAACTGTTTTATTTTTATTCTGAATGCAGCAAAAATTAAGGTCATTATTGGGCTTAGCCAATTAAAAATGGCATAAATGGCATAATCTGCAACCGAAACACCAAGAACGCCGCTTTGATAAGCGCCACAGGTATTCCAAGGAATTAATGCAGAGGTTACTGTTCCTGAGTCTTCTAAAGTTCTGCTTAAATTCTCGGGAGCCAATCCTCTGTCTTCAAAAGCTTTTTTAAACATTTTACCTGGAATTACAATGGCTAAATATTGATCTGATGCAATTGCATTTAATCCAATACAACTTATAGCCGTGCTAAAAAACAAACCGAAAATTGAAGTTGCCAATTTTAATAGTTCTTTGGTGATTTTTGCCAAAGCTCCAATGGCATCCATGGTTCCGCCAAAAACCATCGCACAGCAAATTAAAAAAATTGTCCAAAGCATCCCTTCCATTCCTCCAGAACTAAACAGTTCATTTAATTTTACATTGTCTGTTATAATTTCAGTATCAACAAAAATAGCATTTACAATAGCCCTGAAATTTGAAGATGCTAAATTGCTTAATATTTCAGTCTGAAAAATAAATGCAAATACCGCAGCCAAAACAACGCCAATTCCCAAAGCGATTAAAGGTTTTGTTTTTGTTACAATTAATCCGATCACAGCCAATGGCACAATAAATAAATAAGGTGTAATGTTAAACGTGCTTTTTATGGTATTTAACAATCCACTAACATTTGCAGTACCTGTTGTGTCAATATTTAAACTTATGATACTAAAAACAACTATTGTTATCAGTATAGATGGAATAGTTGTAAAGGTCATATACCTTATATGTGTGAACAAATCTGTTCCGGCCATTGCCGGGGCAAGATTTGTAGTGTCGCTTAACGGCGACATTTTATCGCCAAAATAAGCACCTGATATTACTGCTCCGGCAATCATTCCTGTTGGAATTCCCAATGCGGATCCAATACCAACCAATGCAATTCCCACGGTTGCTGAAGTTGTCCATGAACTTCCTGTTGCCACAGAAATTAAGGCTGCAATAACCACAGATGAAGGCAAAAATATCGCCGGACTTAATACCTGAAGTCCGTAATACACCATTGCAGGAATAATTCCACTAACCAGCCAAGTTCCGGCCAGTGCGCCTACTAAAAATAAAATCATAACCGGAACGAAAACACTTTTTAAATTTTCCCAAATTTCAGCAATCATTATTTTTAAGGAAACCTTATTAAAAAAACCAACTATTGATGCAATTCCGCCTCCCATCAATAAAATAAACTGATTTGAGTATTCTCCCAGCAATTCTCCGTTGGCAAAAAATATATTATAAGCAAGCATCATCATGAGTATAATGACAGGAATTAATGCTTCATAAAGATTTAATTCTTTATTGTCAATAATTTTCTGATTTTGTATTTCTATTTCAGATAAGTTATTCTCAGGGTCTTTCATTTAATACTTTTAGAAATGTAATGATACGTAAATTTGAAAGTTTATGCAAATGAAAAACCTCATTCAAAAATGAATGAGGTTTTATCAATTTATGAAATCCTAACAATAAAATCAATCAATTTCAATATTTAATTTAGTGTTACAAAACACCAACTTGTTTCATGCATTTTCTCATGGATCTGTAAGTTCTTTCGATATCATTATCCAAACCAACCGACATTCTAATAATTCCATTAGAAAGGCCCATTTCTGACTGCTCTTCAACAGGAATTTCTGATGAAGTACTTGTTCCGGGCGCGCTGAATAACGTTTTATAAAAACCTAAACTTACTGCCAAATAGCCCAAATTTTCATGTTGCATTAATTCCATTAATTCATTTGCTTTTTCAAGAGTGCCAACATCAATCGTCATAATGCCACCAAAACCATATTCTTTATTATATAAAGATTTAAAAAGCTCGTGATCTTTATGGCTTTTTAAGCCCGGATACACTACTTTTAAACCGTCTACTTCAAAATGCTCGGCCAAATACAGTGCGTTTTCACTGTGTTTTTTCATTCGGATATGAAGTGTTCTTAAATTTTTCAAGATACTGGCGGCTCTCAAACTATCCATTACCGGTCCTAACAACATCATCGCGCCATCATTTACACTTCTCAAACTATTTATAAAATCAGTTGTTCCGCATACTACACCGCCAACGGTATCATTTGTTCCATTTATAAATTTTGTTAAACTATGAATGGTTACATCTGCCCCCATTTTTTGAGGCGAAAATATTAATGGCGTAAAGGTATTGTCGACCACCAATTTTATATGATGCTTTTTTGCAATTTTAGCCAATTCGGGTAAGTTTGCAATTTCTAAAAGCGGATTGCTTTCTGCCTCGCAGTAAATCATTTTTGTGTTTGGCGTTATTGCCGCTTCTACCTTTTCCAATGAAGTAATGTCCACAAATGAGGTGGAAATATTGAATTTCGGCGAAAAGTTTTTAAGAAAAGCATAGGTTCCGCCATAAATTGTTCTTGAAGAAACAATGTGATCTCCTGCGCCGCACATTTGTAAAAATACAGATGTAATTGCACCCATTCCAGAGCCCGCCACATTTGCAGTTTCAGTAAATTCCATAGCAGCCAAAGCCTCACTTAAATATAAATTGCTCGGACTTGAATGTCGGGAATATAAATAACAGCCTTCAGCATGGCCCTCAAAGGTATCAAGCATTGTTTTCGCATGTAAAAATGTATAGGTTGCTGAATCTGAAATCGAAGGATTTACACCTCCAAATTCTCCAAAATATTGTAAATCCTGGATTTTGTTTGCTGGTTTGTTGCTCATAATTAAAAAAATTTATGACATAAAATTAAGGCAATGTAATTTAATATCCTACTATAATTTATAATAATGGTTTATTTTACTATAAAAACTTATATTATAAGAATATTTTACTCTTTAAGTAAATTATTTTAATTATTTTTAGAAAAAATTACTCATTATGATTATCAACTTAGATTCAACCGATAAAAAAATATTGAACCTCCTTCAGCAAAATTCAAAAGCGAACATTAAAGCAATCGCCTTAAAAATTGGTTTGACACAAACGCCTACTTATGAACGAATTAAAAGACTTGAAAAAGCTGGGGTCATTAAAAATTATATCGCTGTTTTAGACAAAGAAAAAGTGGGTTATACCATTGAAGTCTTTTGCCAAGTAACATTATTGGTGCATTCTAAAGAGATGATTACCCGGTTTGAAAAAGCCATAAACAAAATAGATGAAGTTATTGAATGCTTTCACGTGGCCGGAAACTACGATTATTTATTAAAAATAATTGTTAAAGACATGAACAGTTATCAGGCTTTCCTGAAAAATAAATTGAGTGTTTTAGATTCTGTTGGCAACGTGCAAAG
>JAGXIN010000078.1 GCA_024635575.1 Flavobacteriia bacterium | reverse complement strand
TGGCTGATTTGTTTCATCAACAACCTTACCTGTAAGTTTGGTTTGAGCGAAAATAGCAGAAGAACTAATTAATAGGACTACCATTAACAAATTTTTAAATTTTCTCATTGTTTAATTTTAAGTTGAATTAAATGTTTGTGCAAAAATGGTAAATTTTACCAAATGAATCTTTAATTAATTGTTAAATTTTAACAAATTTTTAAGACAATTAAATGTAGTAAAAATCACCTTTAAAACTGGGTTAAGTCATTTTAAATATTAACAGTTTATTAACAAATGTTGAATTTGCACAAAGGTCGCCCTATAGGACAAAAAAAAAATCAAACAAATTAGTGTTCGCAGTGCTTAAGGTTTGAATTACAAACAGTTATAAAGAAATAATAAAAACGGATTATTCCATTAAAAAACAGCATAATTTAATTAAAAATCAGCTGTTTGTAAGTGAAAGTTTAAAAAGGAATGTCCTTTATCTTATTTAAAATTGAGGACTACGTAAAACAAGTTATTTTAGGCACTCAAAACTTAATGAATCGATTGTTTACGAAAATTACTTTTTTTGAAGATATTTATTGGCCAATTCTTTACCCAATTCAACACCAAACTGGTCAAAACTGAAGATATTCCATATAACACCCTGAATAAATATTTTATGTTCATAAAAGGCAATTAAACTTCCCAAAGTTTTGGGCGTAAGCTTGTTTATTAAAATGGTGGTGCTTGGTTTATTTCCTTCAAAAACTTTATATGGCAGCAATGTTTCTATTTCATTCATTTTGCCTTGCGTTTTTAAATCTAAATGCGCTTCTTCTTTTGTTTTTCCTTCAGCCAAAGCTTGAGTTTGTGCAAAAAAGTTGGCCATTAATTTGGTATGGTGTTCGGTGTTTCCGTAAAGAGATTCTCTAAATCCGATAAAATCGGCCGGAATTAATTTGGTTCCCTGATGCAATAATTGCATAAAAGCATGTTGGGCATTTGTGCCTGTGCTTCCCCATATAACATTTCCTGTTTGGTAAGTCACTTTTTTCCCATTTCTGTCTACACTTTTGCCATTGCTTTCCATGATGGCTTGTTGAAGGTAAGGCGCAAATTTACTGAGATATTGCGTGTAAGATAAAATTACTTCAGTTTCCGCATTAAAAAAGTTGGTGTACCAAATGCCTATGAGGCTTAAAACTATCGGTGCATTGTTTTCAAATGGGGTATTTTTAAAATGTTCATCCATTTCATAAGCACCAACTAACAGTTCTTTAAAATTATTGAAGCCAACAGCCAAACTAATTGTTAAACCTACGGTACTCCATAATGAAAATCGGCCGCCAACCCAATCCCACATTGGAAAAATATTTTCTGTGGCAATACCAAAATCAATCGCAGCCTTTAAGTTTGTGGAAACAGCGACAAAATGTTTTGCAACATCGCTTTCAGAAGCAGTTTGCAGGAACCATTTTTTTATGGTGGTTGAATTGGTAAGCGTTTCTTGTGTGGTAAATGTTTTTGAAACAATTACAAATAAAGTGGTTTCCGGATTTAAAGTTTTGATAACTTCCTGAACGTGGTCACCGTCAATATTTGAAACAAAATGAACATTTAAATGGTTTTTGTAATATTTTAAAGACTCAACCACCATATCCGGTCCCAAATCTGATCCGCCAATACCAATATTTACAATATCGGTAATTGGTTTATTTGTATAGCCTTTCCAATTTCCTGAAACTATTTTGTTTGTAAAAGCCTCCATTTTATTTAGGGCGGCTTTGATGTCAATCATGATGTTTTTTCCATCAACCAAAATTGCTTCATTTGATTGATTTCTTAAGGCAGTATGCAATACCGCCCTGTTTTCAGTTTTATTGATTTTTTCTCCTGAAAAATAGGATTTAATAGCACTTTCCAAATCAACTTCGTGAGCCAATTCCAATAAATATTTTAGCGTTTCTTCCGTTATTCTATTTTTTGAATAATCAAATTCAAAGTCATTAAAATTAATGGTTAATTTCTTTTTTCGATCCAAGTCATTATTGAATAACGACTTTAAATGAACAGAATTTATATTTTTATAATGAGAAGTTAGCGATTGCCAAGCTTTTGTTTCGGTTGGGTTGATGTTCTTCATGGTCTTAATCGTATGATTTAATACTGCTTATACAGTTAAAATATAGTTTTTTTATGAGGATATTCTATAGAATCCAATTGGATTTTTATTGGATCAATAAACTTAAGGTAAGCTGGTATTTTATTTTTATTCATAGGTTCGGCGCTGGGTAATTTTTCTCTTAAGGGGTCAATTTGTACCCCGTTTTTCCAAAAACGATAGCATACATGGGGTCCTGCTGTATTCCCTGTCATCCCAATTTTACCGATAACATCTCCTTGTTTTACATAATCCCCAACTTTAACTAACCGTTTGCTCATATGTAAATACTGAGTAGTGTAGGTGCTGTTATGTCGAATTTTAACGTAATTGCCATTACCGCCGGCATACCTTGATTCAATGACCGCTCCGTTGGCAGTAGCCTCAATTGGGGTATTAATTGGTGCCGCATAATCTGTGCCTTTATGAGGCCTAATTTTGTTTCCATAATAGGCAATGCGCCTTTTTAAATTGTATTTTGAAGATATTCTGCTGAATTTTACGGGCATTTTTAAAAACTGTCGACGCAACACATTGGCTTTATCATCATAATAATCAGAAGTTTTGTGGGTTGAATCAACCATATAATTAAATGCATAAAAAGGCACATCATTATGTTCAAAATAAGCAGCTTTTATTTTTCCGATTCCTACGGGAATAGAATCTTCTAGGTAAAACTGTTCGTAAATGAGCCTAAATTTATCATTTTTTTGAAGTTTGGAAAAATCAATAGACCAGGCAAAAATATCATCGGCCATTTTATAGGTTAAATAGGGATTTAATCCTTGACTTTCAATAGCATGGGAAAGATGGGTTGTAATAATGCCGGATGCCGTTTTAATTACCGTTTTTATGGGCTTTTTTCCATTATGCACGGTAATTGTTGAATCCTTAAAATCTATAATTGTATATTCAATTTGGGAACGTCTGTATATAAATACCTGAGCTTGCTGGGTAGAATCCTTTTTTGCTAAAATGGTGTATGGCTTTCCGGCTCTGAGGCTTCTGATGTTGAAAGAGTCTTTTGTTTTAGTGACAATTTCATATATTTTTGAATAGTCAACTTTGTTTTTTGTTAATATTCCACTAAAATTTTCGCCGGATTTAATGGTGTCATTTATAACCTTATAATCGTTTAATTTATAGCCAAATTCATAAACAATTTTTGGTATTGGTATTGAAGCGATTTCAGGTTTTTCATCTTTACAGGCAATAATTAAGACAACGAATAAAAGGGGAAATAATTTTTTCAACGGACGCTATTTTTACAATTAAATTTGATTGAATAAGTGAATTGCGAAAATACAATTTAATTTTAAAAAATTATGTTAAAAGGGTGAGCTAAACCTTTAAATTGGTCAAGATCGGCTCTAAGTGAACCAACTGCAAGGTCTGCTTTAATAAGGAGGGGGATTTTATTTTCGTCATCACTAATCCAAATGGTTAGGCTTTCCTGTTTTTTAAAAACCCGTCCTGTCTGAACCATTGGTCTAAATTTTAAGGATTTAACTTTTCCGAATTTTGTTTTTACAGTCTCTTTCCCTAAAAAAAGCAGCTTAAAATTGGCGACTTCTTGATCAATAAACATTTTTAATTCAATCTCATCGCCTACTTTTAAATTGGTTAAATTCTGATTTCTTAAAAAATATAAAGATGAAAGTAAGTCTTGTATATTGTCGCCAATAGGATGTTTATTTACCGTATTATGTTTATAGTTTTTTACAGTAGCCTCATTTTTGTCGTGATTGAATAGAATTTCTTCGTCTTTGGTATATCCACCTTCATCAATTTTCCTAATGAATCGATATGGCAACAAAGATTCTTTATACATAAAGGTTTGATAATCGTCTTTTACACTAAAAAACAAACTTATTATTCCTGTAGATCTTCCTTTTCCAAGAATATGGAATGCCTCTTTTTGGTTGTTAGTAGTTTCCCTTACTTCCATTGTTGAAAAACCAGCATTTAAAAAATTGCTGTAACTCATTTTAAACTTTAGCCATTCCCCTTTTTTAAAGGCGAAATTTTGTTGAGAATCTTTCGCCTTTGAAACAACTTCATTCGATTTTTCATTCGTTTTTTGAATGGATTGACCAATTGAAGTAAAGGCAATTAAAAATATAAATAGGTATATAATGTTTTTCATTTAATAGTTTATTAGGGATTCTGGTTGTAAAATACAATTATCGAGCCAAAAATAGTAAAAGCCAAACTCATATGCCGTTAAGCTTTTATTAATAATTGTAAAATTACAAAGTTCCTCTTCGTGCCTGTTCTGCTTCTATGGATTCAAACAAAGCTTTAAAGTTTCCTTTTCCAAATGATTGTGCTCCTTTTCTTTGAATAATTTCAAAAAAAAGTGTAGGTCTGTCAGTTACAGGTTTGGTAAAAATCTGCA
This sequence comes from Flavobacteriia bacterium, assembly GCA_024635575.1. GTDB lineage: Bacteria > Bacteroidota > Bacteroidia > Flavobacteriales > Flavobacteriaceae > Lutibacter. The sequence continues at coordinate 1,391 of JAGXIN010000078.1, read as the reverse complement.
ATAAATACCCTTCATCATCCCTGTCAACTAAAATTCCCAGATCTTTTAAGGCTGCTAAATCTTCATCAATTTCACCAACCCTATCCAATACACTGTCGTAATAGGATCCGGGAACATACAAAAATTCTACACCACGATTTGTCAAAGCTTTTACAGTTTCCAAAATATTGTTGGTAGCAACTGCAATATGTTGAATTCCAGGACCATTGTAAAAGTCTAAATATTCTTCAATTTGTGATTTTTTCGCGCCTTCTGCAGGTTCATTAATCGGAAATTTCACGCGACCATTGCCGTTGGTCATTACTTTACTCATTAATGCCGTATATTTTGTTGAAATATCTTTATCGTCAAAAGTAATCAGGTTGGCAAATCCCATAACTTCATTGTAAAATTTTGCCCAAATATTCATTTCGTTCCATCCAACATTGCCAACCATATGATCTATATAGCGCAAACCCACATCAGTTGGGTTGTGGCTTGAATTCCATTTTATAAATTTCGGTAAAAACAAACCGTTGTAATTTTTTCTTTCAACAAAAATGTGGACGGTATCTCCATAGGTATGAATTCCGGAGCGAACAATCTCGCCATTTTCATCGCTTTCTTTCGTTGGTTTCATGTACGATTTAGCACCTCTTTTAGTGGTTTCCTCCCAAGCTTTTGTAGCGTCTTCTACCCAAAGAGCAACTACTTTTACGCCATCGCCATGTTTCTCGATGTGGTCAAAAATTTCCTGGTTATTTTTGTTAGGCATTGGTGTGGTTAACACCAGTTTAATTTTATCCTGAACCAAAACATAACTGGTTCTGTCTGTTAATCCAGTTTCCAGTCCGGCATAAGCCAACGATTGAAATCCGAATGCTGTTTTGTAGTAATGCGCAGCCTGTTTGGCATTGCCAACATACATTTCCACATAATCCGTCCCCAATAAAGGTAAAAAATCTTGTGCTTCCGGAAATATTTTTTCCAGTCCGTAGTTGAAATTTTGTTTTTGTTTTAGATTGCTCATAATTCTATTATTTGATAAGCCAATTAGGCAATTAGCCGATTAGCCAATTAAATTTATGTTATTAATGTTTGATGATTTTGCTAGGTTAGCTGAAGAAATAATTTTATTTAAAATTTTTCTAATTGAGGTCAACTTTTCAATTAAATAATCAGCATTTTCATAGGTTTCTATTTCATTGCAGATAAATAGCCAATATTCTAATTCATCCGCTTCTTTTAGGGCAATTTTTAATTTATGAATAAAATCTTTTTTGCTTTCTGCATTTTGAGCTTCTTTTACATTTGCGCCAATTGAAGTCCCCGAGCGTAAAATTTGCTTGGCAATTATATATTTTTGTTTTGAATCTAACTTTTCTGAATATAAAACAATGTCAACAGCAAAC
>JAGXIN010000077.1 GCA_024635575.1 Flavobacteriia bacterium | reverse complement strand
CACCACATTTTTAAGCATTTCTTGTACTTTAGCTACGGTTTCCTTTGAACATATTGCCGGATTAATAACTTCTTTATCAAAAGATTCTATATGATTATCCCAAGAACGAATTTCTTTTACAAATCTTGGTTTAACCATTTCGCCGTTATTTGCAATGGCATTGTAAAATGTCAATATTTGCAATGGTGTTAAACTAATATTATATCCATAAGCTATTGAAGGCAATGCGTTTTTACTCCATTTTTTATCGCCTGGTCCGGGAATTTCAGGTTTGCCTTCACCTTTTATAGGAAGCCCTAACCTTTGATTTAAATGCATTCCTTTTAATATGTCGATAAATTGATCAGGGTTTTCACTGAAATTTTCTTCAATTAATCTTGCAAACCCAATGTTTGAAGAAACTTCAAGCGCTCGAGCTGCAGATATTTTACCATAACCACCTCTATGCGAATCGTTGATAGATCGGCCATGAATAATATATTTTCCATTGCCGGTATCAACGATAGTGCTGGTATCAATCACTTTTGCTTCCAATGCAGCAACCATCGACATTACTTTAAAAGCAGAACCGGGTTCATTGGATTCTCCAACAGCATAATTCAACCTTTCATAATAGGTTCCATTTGTGTTTCTTCCTAAATTGGAAATCGCTTTTATTTCACCTGTTTTAGTTTCCATAACTACCACACAGCCGTGATCTGCTTCATAAATCTCTAACTGCCTTAGCAAAGAATGGTGTGCAATATCTTGTATGTTAATATCAATGGTGGTTACAATATCCTTTCCATCAATCGGTTCTTTTTCATTGGTGTCATTAATTGGTTTCCACTGGCCTTTGGCTATTTTCTGCTTCAAACGCCATCCGAATTTTCCATTTAAATAATCTCTATAAGCACCTTCTATACCCGGTGCACCCCGGTAATCATCATAACCTATTGTCCGTTCGGCAACTTTTCCAAGCGGATGTGCCCTAACGGTAGATTGTTCTGCAATAAAACCGCCTTTGTACATTCCTAAATTAAAAATTGGAAAATTTTTAATTTTCATGTATTGAGTATATCCCAATTTTCGGGCAATAAATAAGTATCTGTTTTTGTTTACTCGGGATTTTCGTATTTTATTTTCCCATTCGGAAGCTGGTTTTCCCAACATTTTTGAAAGCTCCACGGAAAGACTTCTGATATTTTTTTCAAATTCTTCAGCATCAACCGTATAAGCATCCATTCTAATTTCATAAATCGACATAGATGTTGCCAACAAACTTCCGTCGGCCGAAAATACATTGCCTCGATTTGCAAAAATGGTATCGTTTTTTAAAGTAAGGTGTTCTGATAAATTTCTGTACTTTTCACCATCGGTAAATTGAATATCCGTTAGCTTAACTATAATAGCAGCCAAAAGAAGTGTCATAAATGCAAACACAAAATAGAGTTTATTTAATATGCTTTTTTTTGTTGTAGCCAATGCTAATTTGTTTTTTTTGAGGTTACTCTAATTACTTGTGGTGGATTTTCACTTGGTTTTAATCCAATTTTTACCACTTTATTTCTTATTGTTGATTCTAACTTCATTTTCATTGAAATTGAGCGGGTATCAACAAATTCAGCTCTTAATTCCTTAATTTCTTTATTCAGCTTTGCAATTTCCATTACTTTTTTATCTGAATTGTGACCGCTTGCAATCATCAACAGCATTAAAGCCACCATAAATAGAATGAATCGCCAATTTTTAAAGGAATCTTCCTGTATCAAAAATTTCCCTTTCAGCAAATCATAAACGCTATTTTTAATTTTCGCCATTTATGCTAAAGTTGCGATTCTAAGTTTTGCACTTCTTGCCCTGCTGTTTTTCTTAATTTCCTGAAATGACGGAATCACCATTTGCCCAATTTTTTTTAAAGGAACCTCTATATTTCCATAAAAATCTTTCACGGGTTCCCCTTCAAAAAGTCCGCTTCTAATAAACCTTTTCACCAACCTGTCTTCCAAAGAATGATAAGACAGCACGCTCAATCTTCCACCTTCGTTCAGCAATTCAGGCACTTGCAATAAAAATTCCTTTAATGCTTCTATTTCCTGATTCACCTCTATTCTAATTCCCTGAAAAATTTGAGCCAACACTTTGTGCTCTTGTGATTTTGGCACAAATGCAGCCAATATTTCCTTTAATTGAAAACTTGTTTTAATTTTTTCTGAATCCCGCGCCTCTACAATTCTCTTAGCAATATCTTTCGCATTACGCAATTCACTATAATTAAAAAGGACGTTTGTTAACTTTTCTTCATTATACTTATTGATCACATCAAAAGCCGACAATTCACCCGATTGGTTCATTCTCATATCTAAATCGGCGTCAAATCGTGTAGAAAATCCACGTTCCGCTACATCAAATTGATGTGAAGAAACCCCTAAATCTGCCAAAATACCATCAACTTTTTTGATCCCGTAAAAACGCAAATACCTTTTAATGAATCTAAAATTCTGCGGTATCAGTGTAAATCTCGGATCATCAATACTATTGCGCTTCGCATCTTCATCCTGGTCAAAAGCAAAAAGTTTTCCCTTTTCATTCAACCTGCTTAATATCTCTCTTGAATGTCCACCTCCACCAAAAGTCACATCTACATAAATACCGTCTGGTTTGATATTTAAACCGTCAATACTTTCTTTTAACAATACCGGATTATGATATTCCATCTTCGCTTTCATTTAGGTTACCCATTACATTTTCAGCCAATTCCGCAAAATCAACAGTAGCATCATCAATCGCTTTTTCGTATTTATCTTTATCCCAAATCTCTATAATGTTAACTGCTGATGAGAGCACCACATTTTTATTGATTTCAGCAAATACCTGTAAATCTTTAGGAATCAATAATCTTCCTAAACTGTCCAATTCAACAATTTTAACGCCTGCCGTAAAACGTCGGATGAAATCATTGTTCTTTTTTACAAACCTGTTCAAGGTATTTACCTTTGCCATCATCGTATTCCATTCAGACATCGGATACAACTCTAAACATGGTTGAAATACGGAACGCTTTATCACAAAACCTTCCTGCAACACTGGAGCAAGCTGTTTCTTTAATGCATTGGAAAGCAGCAACCTCCCTTTCGCATCAGCCTTACCTTCATATGTTCCAATTAAATTTACCATTATGTATTTGAGTGTATTCAAAAATATAAATTTTTTCCCACAATTTACCACAATTATCCACTTTGTTGATAACTTTTGCCACATTTGCAGATTTACGGGTTACATTTTTAAAATTCAGACGCTTACTTTTCTAATTGCAGGCTATTAAAAAACCTGTGTTTTCGAAAAAAAAGTTACCTTTGCAATAAGGTATAAAAACGAAGATTTAAATGAGCAGTAAACTTATTGAAGACGGCAAGTATAACTATGTTGAGGCTGGCGAAGGGCAGCCGATTATTGTACTTCATGGACTTATGGGGACGTTGAGTAATTTTGACGGTGTTTTAAACTATTTTTCAGAAAAAGGTTATAAAGTTATAATACCTGAATTGCCGATTTATAAATTACCGCTATTAAAAACAAATGTTAAAAACTTGTCGAAATTTTTAGGAGATTTTATGGCTTATAAAAAAATTGACAAAGCCATATTACTAGGTAACTCGTTAGGAGGCCATATCGCTTTGTATTTTACGAAATTAAATCTAAAAAAAGTTTCTGCAATTGTTTTAGCTGGAAGTTCAGGTTTGTATGAAAAATCCCTGGGAGATACCTATCCCAAAAGAGGAAATTACGAATACATAAAGGCAAAAACACAAGAAGTATTTTATGATCCTGAAATTGCAACAAAAGAAGTTGTTGATGAAATTTTTGCTTCTGTAAATGATCGTATTAGAGTTATTAAAACATTGACAATCGCAAAAAGCGCTATTCGACATAACATGGCAAAAGACTTGCCTTCAATGCACATTCCTGCATGTATCATCTGGGGAAAAAACGATTCTGTAACGCCTCCGGAAGTTGCTGTAGATTTTCAGAAATTACTGCCTGATGCAGATTTGTATTGGATTGACAAATGCGGTCATGCACCTATGATGGAGCACCCGGAAGAGTTTAATAAAATTCTTGAAAACTGGCTAACAGAAAGGAACCTATAACCCATGAAAATTAAAACTGCTGATTTTGTAATCAGCAATACAGACGTTTCCAAATGCCCAAAAGAGCAACTTCCAGAGTATGCTTTTATCGGGCGATCAAATGTTGGGAAATCTTCATTGATTAATATGATTACCGGTAAAAGCAAATTGGCAAAAACATCCGGGAAACCAGGTAAAACCCAACTAATCAATCACTTTAAAGTTAATGATAACTGGTTTTTAGTAGATTTACCGGGCTATGGTTATGCACAGGTTTCAAAATCTAAAAGACAAACATTTCAGGAGTTTCTAAAAGATTATTTGTTACTTCGCCAACAGTTGATTTGCACTTTTGTGTTAATTGATTCAAGATTGGAGCCTCAAAAAATAGATTTGGAATTTATGGAATTCTTGGGTGAAAACAACATTCCATTTTATATTGTATTCACTAAAGCCGACAAGCTAAAGCTTTCTGAATTGAACAGAAATATTCGGGTTTATGGTAAAGTGATGACCAAATCCAGTTGGGAAAGCATGCCACCACATTTTGTGACTTCGGCAACAGTTGCAACCGGAAAAGAAGATCTTCTGAATTTTATCGATGATTTAAATCAGCAAGCAACAGCACAGTCCTAAAATGGCTTCCACCAAAAATAACCTGCAAATTCTGTTTGAAGACAACCACTTTATCATTGTCAACAAAAGATCAGGCGACATTGTTCAAGGAGATAAAACAGGCGATGAGCCTTTAAGTGACATTGTTAAGTCGTTTATCAAGGAAAAGTACGACAAACCGGGCGCCGTTTTTTTAGGTACGGTCCATCGGCTAGACCGACCAACCACAGGCATTGTGGTTTTTGCCAAAACCTCAAAAGCTTTGGAACGATTCAATAAAATGTTGCGCGATAAAAAAGTGGATAAAACTTATTGGGCGGTGGTTAAAAACAAACCCTCAAAAGACTCGGATACCATTATAAGTTACTTGATAAAGAATCCAAAAAACAACAAATCCACTTCATACAACACTGAAATTGAAGGCAGTAAAAAATCCATTCTTCATTATAAAGTATTAAAATCACTCGACAATTACCATTTACTGGAAGTCGATTTAGAAACAGGCCGCCACCATCAAATCAGATGTCAGCTTTCAGCGATTGGTTCGTCTATTAAAGGCGATTTAAAATATGGTTTTGACCGAAGCAATAAAGATGCGAGTATCCATTTACACGCACATAAAATTGAGTTCGTTCACCCGGTTTCAAATGAAATTATTTCCATTATTGCTCCTACTCCAAAAGATCCTATTTGGGATGCCTGTTATTAATTAATAATTGAAAATAGTAAATTTCAAAATTGCTGTTATGCCTTATTCTTCTTGTTCACTATTTCATCCAAACACAAATTACCCAAACTTCCTTTGTGCGTATGCATAACCTTTTTATCGGGATTAAAAGTGCCATCATCAATGCTTTTTCCTACAATTTTATAGGCGTCCCTAAAGGGAATTCCGTTTTGAACCAGTTTATTAACTTCTTCAACACTAAATAAATACAAGTATTTTTCATCTTCAATAATATGCTGTTTTATCTGAATGTTTTTTAACGAATAAGTAAGCATTTCCAAACACGATTTTAGCGTTGAAAACGAAGGAATCAATCCTTCTTTCAACAATTGCAAATCCCGGTGGTAACCGCTTGGCAAATTATTTGTAATGAGCGTAAACTCGTATGGCAATGCCTGTAATTTGTTGCATTTCCCTCTGATTAATTCAAATACATCCGGATTTTTTTTGTGCGGCATAATGCTTGAACCTGTTGTCAATTCATCGGGAAAGGAAATAAAATTAAAATTCTGGTTCATATATAAACAAATGTCCATGCTCATTTTCGATAAGGTTCCTGCCACAGAACTCAATGCAAACGATGTCGATTTTTCCAGTTTTCCCCTGCCCATTTGCGCAGCCACAGAATTGAATTTCAACGTTTCAAAATTTAATAATTTTGTGGTGTAATCTCTATCGATAGGAAATGAACTTCCATAACCTGCCGCGGAACCCAGCGGATTTTGGTTGGCCACTTTGTAAGCCGCTTTTATAAAATAAATATCGTCTATCAAAGTTTCGGCATAGGCAGAAAACCACAATCCGAATGAGGAAGGCATGGCGAT
>JAGXIN010000076.1 GCA_024635575.1 Flavobacteriia bacterium | reverse complement strand
CCATCAACATCATTTAAATAATGTGTTTGTAAGTATTCTTTTAAAATGACATCATCATCCAAGGCCTGTTTTGCCGCATCAAAAGGTTCACTATTATTATCGTCTTTACTACAAGAAAAAATTACACTACTTACAGCAAGTATAAAAAATATATTTTTAAATTTCATTCAGGTTAATTTTTAAGGGCGCAAGATAGTATTTTACTACCTTTGTTAAAAGGGAAATTTACAATTTAACTTTATTATATGAGAATTGACAAATATTTGTGGTGTGTAAGGTATTATAAAACCAGAAGCCTTGCAACGGAAGCCTGCAGAAAAGGCCATATTAAACTAAATGGAGACAATGTAAAGGCATCAAAAATAGTATTTGTTGGTGAAAAACTTATTGTACGAAAAAACCAAATCAACTATGAGATACAAGTCATAGATACGCCCGCAAACCGTGTTGGTGCTAAATTGCTAGATTTATATAGAATTGATTTAACGCCACAAGAGGAATTTGAAAAATTAGACTTATTGAAATATTCCAAGGATTATTATCGAAAAAAAGGTGTTGGAAGACCAACCAAAAAAGACAGACGCGATTTAGACGAACTACAAGAAAATGAAGATTAATTTAGAAGGAAAAAACGCTCTTGTTGGGGCGAGCACCCAAGGTTTGGGAAAAGCAATTGCTTTACAATTGGCCAGTTGTGGTGCAACCGTTACTTTGATGGCGAGAAATGAAGAAAAACTGAAAACCACTATTGCCCAGCTGGACACCAATTTTAATCAAAAACATGAGTATATCGTAGTTGATTTTTATGATTTTAATTCCTTTGAAACAAAAACCATAGCCTATTTTAAACATAAAACGATTGATATACTAGTCAATAATACCAATGGTCCGGAAGCTGGCGGTGTTTTTGAGAAAAATATTGACGATTACCAAAAAGCCTTCGATTTGCTGTTTAAAACAACATGTCATCTTACCTTATTGGCCATAGAAAACATGAAGAAAAACAACTATGGACGCATTATAAACACCGCTTCATTAACAGTTAAAGAGCCTTTGCCAAATTTGGTCTTATCAAACACTATCAGAGCTGCAGTTGCCATTTGGGCAAAAACACTGGCAAAAGAAGTTGCGCCTTTTGGCATAACCGTCAACACTATTTTAACAGGGCTTTTTGATACGGAAAGAATTAAACAGCTCAATAAAATTCAGGCAAATGATAAAGGAATTTCTCTGGAAGAAAATTTAAAACTGATGACCAAAGAAATTCCTGCTGAAAGGTTGGGAAATCCTGAAGAATTTGGCCATTTGGTGGCATTTTTAGCCTCTAATTATTCCTCATATATCACGGGAACCAATATTTCTATAGATGGAGGATTAATTAAATCATTGTAAAATAATGGAAACACGATTTGATAAAGCATTTTGGGAAAGCAAGTACAGCATTGAAGAGACGGGCTGGGATATTGGCTATGCCTCTACTCCATTAACAACTTATTTTGATCAATTATCCAATAAAGAATTAAAGATTTTAATTCCTGGCGGCGGAAATTGTTATGAAGCAGAATATTTAGTTGAACAAGGTTTTAAAAATGTATTCGTCATTGATATTGCTGAACAACCTTTAAAAAATTTAAAAAAGAGATTTCCAAATTTTCCAGATAACCATTTAATTCATGATGATTTTTTTAACCATCATGAAAAATATGATTTAATTGTAGAGCAAACTTTTTTTTGCGCTTTGGATCCTGTATTGCGTAAAAAATATGTTGAAAAAATGGTTGATTTATTAAATGAAAACGGCAGATTGGCAGGGCTTTTGTTTGATTTTGAGCTGACTGAGGATGGTCCACCATTTGGCGGGGCTGCTGAAGAATATTTGAAGCTGTTTTCTCCATATTTTAATATTAAAATATTGGAAAGAAGTTATAATTCCATTCAACCAAGAGCCGGAAGGGAATTGTTTTTTATCTTTGAAAAAAAATAACCAAATGGAAAGTTCAATTATTTTAACGAATGAGCAAATTCAAAATAAAACAAGAAGAATTGCTTACCAGATTTATGAAGTAAATTTCAATGAAAAGGAAATTATTATCGCAGGAATTGCAGGAAATGGCTTTTTATTTGCAAAAAAAATTGCAGAAATGTTATCCAACATTTCTGATATAAAAGTGGTTTTATGTGAAGTTTACATTGATAAAAAAAATCCTTTAAAAGAAATCACAACTTCTATAAGTTCAAGTGAGTATAAAAATAAATCTTTGGTTTTGGTTGATGACGTTTTAAACTCCGGAACTACCTTAATTTACGGAATAAAACATTTTTTGGAGGTCCCGCTAAAACGGTTTAAAACGGCTGTTTTAATTAACAGAAATCATAAAAAATATCCTGTAAAAGCTGATTTTAAGGGAATTTCATTGTCAACTTCCTTGAAAGAACATATTTCTGTTGTTTTTGAAAATGACAACTCACACGCCAGTTTAGCGTAATAACAGAATCTCATCAACAATTTGATTCAAATTTTTATCATTTACCAAGATGGTATGGTTTGCACCTTCATAATAAGTAGCGCGTTCAAACAAATGTTTGGCAATATATTCTTTTAAGTTTTCTGATCCTATGGCAGCTACCAATGGCCGTTGTGCTGTTTCGTTTTTTAGCCTTTCAAAAATGGTGTCAATGGATGCTTTTAAGTAAAATGAATTAGATTTTTTTTTAATAAATTCCATATTATTTCCATAGCAAGGTGTTCCTCCGCCTAAAGAAATTAACCAATTTTCATTTAAATTTAATAACTCCTGTAAATAGTCACCTTCTTTTTTCCGAAAGTAAATTTCCCCTTTTGTTTCGAAGATTTGGGCAATGGACAATTGTTCTCGTTCTTCTATAAAACTATCTAAGTCAACAAATTGAATATTTAATTTTTTCGACAGTATTTTTCCGACTGCCGATTTTCCGCTTGCCATATATCCCAATAAAACAATTTTCATAAACTTATTTTTATCGTCTAAAATTCTAAAACAAATATCGTTTAAAAAAGGACAGAAAAAAACTTGTGAGGTATAACTATTGATGGTATATTTGCACTCGCATTGAAAAAGAGATTGACCTGGTAGCTCAGTTGGTAGAGCACCTCCCTTTTAAGGAGGTGGTCCTGGGTTCGAGCCCCAGCCAGGTCACAAAAAAGTTAAGTTTAACGACTTAACTTTTTTTGTTTAAAAAATAATGCGCGTATGGCGGAATTGGTAGACGCGCCAGCTTGAGGGGCTGGTGTTCAATTAGAATGTGCAAGTTCGAATCTTGTTACGCGCACTTTAAAAACAGGTGTTTGTAGTTAAAAAATTAATTATGAATATCTGTTTTTTATTTTTGAAAAATCGGAATGTAAAAGATAGAAACTTCTTTTTTTAAATTACAAAGTAAAGGTTAGGATTAAAGTGAAAATCTTTTTTAATAGTTTTTCACCGATAAAAAGAATACTTCACCATTATTTTTTTTTCACAGAAGCTCAGTGAACTATGTTTGTAACGAAAAATCCGACTGGCTTTTTATCGGGAGCGACGAATTGATAAAAAGCAATTATTTAATTTTACTTTTCATTTTTTTTATAATTGGTTTAATTATACGGTTTTCAGGCATGGTAGCACCTAATAAAAATCCCCAAGGTTTTAAGGGTTCTATATGGTCGAAAATCACTTTTACAATAGCAAGAAGCGGGATTGACAAGAACATCCCTGAAATGCCCCATAAAGCATTCCCTGCAAAAACCACAATTATTGCGAAAAGCGCATTGATTTTTACTTTGGAAGAAACAATTAAAGGAACAATTAAGTTATTGTCTATTAGCTGAATAATATAATAAATTCCCAACACATAAAAAGCGTACATGCCTGATGATTTGGTGGCTAAAGCTACCGCCATTGGCAATGCCACAGCAACGAGACCGCCAATATATGGGATTACGTTGAGCAATGCTCCAATAATGCCGAGTAGAATTGCATATTCAATTCCAAGCGCAAAAAGTGCGGCTATATTTAATATTGCCACAATAATGCCTTCAATAACGAGTCCGGCAAGATAGCGTTGAATCACAGTTTTGGTTTCTGAAATAATTTGGCTGACTCTTCTCTGTTCATTACTTGCAAAAACTCTATGAATAAACTCAATCAAAAGTTTGTTATAATAGAGCAGAATAAATACATAAACAGGAATTAGCAGCATAATCATAATGCCATTTCCAACTGCAAACATTGTTTGGCCCAGTTCCGCGCCACTCATTGTGAGCGATTCGCTTTTGGTATCTTTGACCCATCTATTTACTTTCCACTGGTTTAGATCAAAATAGCGAGAACCCCAACGGGTGAAATCGTTAAACATTTCAGAAAAATTGTCAACCAATATTGGCCAAGTTTCCAAGAAAATACTTGCCTGTCTAAAAATTAAAGCAGCCAATGAAGCAGTAATTAAAATGGTAAGAAATAAGGTAAAAATAATGGCGACTACCCTATTTATTCTCATCCTGACAAAAAAATTGACAATAGGATGAAGCAAAACGGCTATCATTACTGAAAAAATGAGCGGAACAATGATGTCCTGGGCAATATAAAGCATACTGATAAACGCAAAAATCCCGACTAACAGAATTGTTGCCTTTAAATAAAATGGCAGGTTTAAACTTTTATTTGCATCCATCTTGGAAAAGTCTTTCGTTCACTTAATAATCTTCAGATTCTTGAACTTCATCAGCTGGATGGTTTCTAAAAAGTTTAAAAATCTTACCGGCCATCAATTTAATAACATCAGGGTTTTTTGAAACAAGATTTGTGATGCTATACATTAAAGCAGATCCGAGAAGTTTCTTTATTGGACTCTTAACAACGCCCTGAAATAACATTTTTGAAAGATAACCGGTTCCAAAACCAACAGAAGTGTTTAAAATGCCATCTTTTACAAGATCGGAATCTCCCAGATCTTTTAAAGTATTTAGAATAATATTTGCAGGCTTCACACTGTCATACACCAAATAAAATTGTTCTTTCAGCGCTTTACCGTCTTCAGACTGTTGAATTTCTAATCGTAGAATGGCAGCTCTAAGCTCATGTTGTGTAGTTATTGTTCCCATTACTTGTTTATTTAAGTGCTTGTGTAATAATTAAATTGCTTAAAGGTTTTTCAATCCATTTATGCAGAAAAAAATGTAAGATGATTCCGGCAATCAAATAAAATCCTGCAACTATGAAGAATCCATAATAAATTTTTTCAAGAAATTCTCCAAGAAACAATGCAACACCGATGTTAAAAACAAGTAGAAACATAGAAAGCATGAGGATAACACTTATCCTTGATACTACTGAAGTGGCCACAACCGTTGTTGTATCCAGTGCTTTAAGCTTTGAAATTTCATAGGTGGTTTTTCCAAAAGATTCCGCTTTATCAAACAGTATTTCAAATATACCGGGCTTTATATCCATATTTTGCTTTTTTATGTGTTACAATTGATTGGTGTAAGTTTTTTCAACTTTTTATGATCAATTTTTTCCTATATTTTTAAAATGCTTATCCATTAATTCCGTAAATGTAATATTTTTAAAAGGTTTGGAAATATAGTCATTAAATCCTGTCTCTATTGATTTTTCTTTATCGCCCAAAAGCGCGTAAGCTGTTTGCGCAACAATAATTACTTTTTTATTAAACTTTCTGATTTCTTTGGTAGCTTCATAGCCATTCATTATAGGCATTTTAATATACATCAAAATCAAATCAATATCAGGATTATTAAGACATATTTGAACAGCCTCCGCTCCATTTCTGGCTATTAAAACTTCTTTAGAATATTTTTTAACATGTATTGAAATCAACTTTTCTGTTATCTTATCATCTTCGGTAATTAATACTTTAAGGTTGTTAAATTGATTTTTTTCACTAAATTTTTCAATCACCTTTTCTGAAACTTGTTTTTCTATATGTTTCTTACAAAAAGGAATGGTGAAATAAAAAGTTGAGCCTCCTTCCTTGCCATCAGAAAAGTTTTCTTCTTGACTTTCTACCCAAATTTGTCCTCCGAGCAATTCAACATACGCTTTTGAAATGGACAAACCCAAACCAGCTCCCTCATAATTACGGCTTAGTGATTCACTTCCTTGCCTAAACCTTTCAAAAATGAGCCTTTTATGTTCCTGAGAAATGCCTACGCCAGTATCCTTTACATAAAATTCAAGGAATTTGCCTTTTTTTATACAGCCAAATTCAATGAAACCTTCATTGGTAAACTTGATTGCGTTTTTAACAATATTTGTCAAAATTGCATAGAGCTTTTCTTTGTCTGTATTTACAATGACATCTTTTGGCGGTAAATAATTTTTAGCAAAAAGAGTTATCCCTTTCTTCTCGGTTTCAGACATAAAGAAGTTCTGGATATAATCAATTTGATCATTTATGTTTGTCTCGGAAATATTAACCTCCTGAATTCCCGATTCTATTTTCGAAATACTTACAATATCATTGATGATATTAAGCATTCTCTTTCCGCTATTCTCAATAATTCTGATATATTCCTTTTGTTTTTCACCTGTAAGATTTGGTGAATTAAGCAAACCGGAAAAACCCAAAATGCCATTCATTGACGTTCGGATTTCATGAGACATATTGGCTAAAAAAGCAGACTTTAATCGATCACTTTCTTCAGCGTGTTCTTTGGCAATAATCAATTCAGCAGCACGTTTTTCTTTTTCTATATTTTGAAACGCCAATTCTTTGTTGGCGATGTTTAATTCTGCCGCCCTCTTTTCCTTTTCTTTATTTTGAAACGCCAATTCTTTATTGGCAATGACCAATTCGGCTGCCCGTTTTTCTTTTACTTCATTTTGAAACGCCAACTCTTTATTTGCAATGATTAACTCTGCTGCCCTTTTTTCCTTTATTTCATAATGAAAAGCAAGCTCTTCATTGGCAATGACCAATTCAGCCGAACGTTTTTCTTTTTCTTCGAATTGAAAGGCAAGTTCTTCATTGGCAATCACCAATTCAGCCGCCCGTTTTTCTTTAAGGTTATTTTGAAAAGCAAGTTCCTCATTGGCAATTTTTAATTCTGATGCCCGTCTTTCTTTCTCTCTATTTTGAAAAGCAAGCTCTTTGTTGGCAACAATCAACTCCGCCGCCCTTTTTTCTTTCACTTTATTTTGAAAAGCCAGTTCTTCGTTGGCAATCACCAATTCGGCTGCCCGTTTTTCTTTCTCTTCATTTTGAAAAGCAAGTTCTTTATTTGCAACTACCAATTCAGCGGCCCTTTTTTCCTTCTCTTCATTTTGAAAAGCAAGTTCTTTGTTGGCTATTCGTAAATCTTTTGCCCATTTTTGTTCTGTAACATCACGGGCAGCTGCAAAAACTCCAAGTACATTTCCTTTATCATCTTTGTAAACTGAAGCATTGTATAAAACATCTGTAAGTTTGCCGTTTTTGTGTTTTATCGTTAGCGGAAAATCTGACACAAAACCTTTATCAAAAACCTGACGATAACCTTCCTGTGCTTTTTTCGGCTCCGTAAAATAATCTGTAAAATCTGTATCTATCAATTTTTCTCTGGAAACTCCCGTAACGTTTATCGATGCTTCATTCACATCTAAAATCTTTCCTGTGGCACTGATGGTAACAAGGGGATCTAAACTTGCTTCAATCAAACTACGTGCATATTGTGAAGATTGTTTTTGCTCGGTAATATCCCTGGCCGCTGCAAAAACTCCAAGTACATTGCCTTTATCATCTTTGTAAACAGAAGCATTGTATAAAACATCTGAAAGATTGCCATTTTTGTGTTTTATCGTTAGCGGAAAATCTGACACATAACCTTTTTCAAAAACCTGAAGATAACCTTCCTGTGCTTTTTTCGGCTCCGTAAAATAATCTGTAAAATCTGTGCCTATCAATTTTTCCCGGGGAACTCCCGTAACATCTATTGATGCCTCATTCACATCTAAAATCTTTCCTGTGGCACTAATGGTAACAAGGGGATCTAAACTTGCTTCAATCAAACTTCGTGCATATTGTGAATTAGCTTCCCGTTTATCTATCTCTTCATTTTGAAGGGAAAGTTCTATATTGGCAATCACCAATTCAGCTACTTGCCTTTCTGAATTTATACCCTTGTTATTCATAATCGTGAATCAAATTGAAAAGAATTAATTATTGAATTGGTGCCTGTCTACAACTTTCAAATATTATTTCAGTTAATAAACTGTGAGTTGATATACAAATTGCTTTTTATTTAGTGGCTTTGTCTATAATTTCTTCAGCATCAGTTATTTTATATTTAGCTGTTTTGGTTGCTTCTTCTTTCACTGTTTCAAATTTTTCTGAAGCCATGTCAATAAATTCATTGAACTTATCT
>JAGXIN010000075.1 GCA_024635575.1 Flavobacteriia bacterium | reverse complement strand
GCATTGGTTTATTATTTTGCTAAAGATTATGACAAATCTATTGAGTCATATGAAAAACTGTTGGATATAAATTATACAGGAATCACAACAGAGTATGTTGCAACAGATAAAGAAACTAAAGAAGACATCGTTTTTGGTGATAAAAAAAGTATGGATTTGCAGGTTAAATTAGGGTTGGCGGAAAATCCAAGAGAAGAGCAAAAGGAATCAAGGCGTGAAATGATATTTAAAAATTTGGCTCAAAATTATTCCGATAAAGGAAATAACGAAAAAGCATTAGAGATTATTGAAAAAGGAAGGGCAGAATTCCCTAAAAGTTATTCTTTATTAATTGATGAGGCCAATATTTACTATAAAGCTGGCGACAATGCTAAATTTAAAGAACGTTTAGAAGAAGCTATTCAGTTAAATCCTACTGAACCAACCTTATATTATAACGTTGGTGTTATGAATATGGATCAACAAAATATTGATGAAGCCATAAAATATTTCAAAAAAGCAGTTGAATTGAAACCTGATTATGCCGATGCTTACAACAATATCGGTGCGGCAATTATTGAAAAAACAAAACCAATTATTGAAGAAATGAATAAGAGTTTATCAGACTTTAATAAATATGATAAATTACAGGCGCAGCAATTTGAAATATATAAAGAAGCCTTGCCATATTACGAAAAAGCCTATTCATTTAACAAAACAAACATTAGTATTATACAAACCTTAATGGGTTTATATGAAAATTTGGAAATGACGGATAAACTTAATGAAGTTAGAGCTGCTTACGATAAATTAAAAGAATAATTAATTTAAATTATAAAAGAAAAGCCCGCAATTTTGCGGGCTTTTCTTTTATATAATCTTTTTAATGACCCTTAATTTATGGGTATGCCTTTGCGTATCTATATTAAAAATACCACTGTGGTCAATTCTGTCAATCCGAATTTTTCCATGGGCATGAATAATATAATTGTCTTTCATGATAATTCCAACGTGGACAATAACACCTTCTTCATTGTCAAAAAAAGCCAAATCTCCAGGTTCACTTTCTTCAATAAAACTTAAAACTTCTCCTTGAGTAGCTTGTTGGCCAGCATCACGTAATAATTTATAGCCACAAAGTTTATATACCATTTGCGTAAAACCAGAACAATCTATTCCAAAAGGCGTTTTCCCTCCCCAAAAATAGGGCGCATTTAAAAATTTAATCGCCATTTCAATAATAATTTCTTTGGGCTGTCTTCCAGTAAAAACTTGTCCCTCGTAATGGTAATTTTTAAGTCCTAATTTTAAGGTTTTATCATTATAAAAAGGAAGTGAGGCACCAATGGTTATGGTTAAAAACGACTCATTTTCATCGGTTACGAAATCAATTAATTCACCCGCCAAAGCAATGTTGGACTGTTCAATTTCGAAGAAATTTTCTTCTGAAATCTTAAGGTATTGGTTGGTGTCAACCCAACCTTCATAATTATCAAATGCAATGCTAATTTTGCTCCATTTTTTTTGAATTTCCAACACTTTAAAATGCTCGCCAAACAGCAACTGTGAAACCATTTCACTTTTATCATTTGGTTCAATTCTTAGAGGAACAATACTTAAATTACAAATTCCGTAATCCATAGAGTAAGTTTACAGGCGTTCAATAATAATAGCACTTGCACCACCGCCACCATTACATATAGCTGCTGCGCCATATTTCGCCTTATTTTGTTCCAAGACTGAAGCCAATGTAATTACGATTCTGGCTCCCGACATGCCCAAAGGATGTCCTAAAGAAACAGCACCTCCATTTACATTAACTTTTGAAGCATCTAGACCTAAAATTTTAATATTGGCCAATCCAACTACTCAAAAAGCTTCATTAAATTCAAAATAATCAATGTCATCTATTTTTAAACCGGCTTTAGCCAATGCTTTTGGAATGGCCTTAGCTGGGGCTGTAGTAAACCATTCTGGTTCATGGGCAGCATCAGCATAACCGATTATTTTAGCAATGGGTTTAAGATTTAATTCTTTAGCTTTGTCTACGCTCATAATCACCAAAGCTGCTGCACCATCATTTAATGTGGAGGCATTTGCAGCAGTTACTGTTCCGTCTTTACTAAAAACAGGGCGTAAAGTTGGGATTTTTGCCAGATTTACATTTTTATATTCTTCATCTTCAGCAAAAATAATTGGATCACCTTTTCTTTGCGGAATTTCAACAGGAACAACTTCATTGGAAAACTTTCCATTTGCCCAAGCATCTGCAGATTTTTTATAAGATTCTATGGCAAAATTATCTTGATCCTCTCTTGTGAATTTATATTCATTGGCGCATAAATCACCACAAGTTCCCATATGTTTTTGATCATATACATTTGTTAAACCATCAACCAATAATCCATCAGTTAATGTAATATTGCCAAGTTTAGTCGCTTTTCTTCCTTCCAGATAATGTGGGATTTTACTCATATTTTCCATACCGCCAGCAACAACAATTTCGGCATCACCAGTTTTAATAGATTGAGCAGCGAGCATAATGGCCTTCATTCCTGAAGCACAAACTTTATTAACAGTGGTACAAGGAACGGTATTTGGTATTCCTGCAAATAGAGCGGCCTGTCTTGCCGGTGCTTGACCTAATCCAGCAGAAACTACATTCCCCATAAAAACTTCATCAACAATTTTTGGGTCTAATTTTACGCTATTTAAAGCACCTCTAATGGCGATTTCTCCTAATTTTGGGGCTGGAATATTAGATAAACTACCCAAAAAACTTCCTATTGGAGTTCTAGCAACAGATACGATTACAACTTCTTTCATATGTATATATTATTTATTTTTATATTGGTCATTGGAATTCGCATATCTTTATCAGAGTTTGGATGACATTTCTGTTATGCTCATTGTCATTTATGTTTATTCAAAAAAATCTATTGCGAATTTAAGCAATTTTATACAATTTTTTAGTTTTAAGAGGGGGGTTTATTCAATTTTATGTTGTAATCGCTTAATAATACAACATTTGTTTTTGCCTGATGAATTAAAAATAATAGGTTCGCAAAACCAGCAGTATTTAAAAATAATGACGGCTATAAATGCATGTATCATAATAATTGTTATTTTTGGAGGGAAAATAAACATTTAGTGAAAAAAATTATAAATAAATTACTTGTAAATCACTCCTTAATATATAAACTATTCTTATACATTATTACTATAATTTTAGTTGTTTATTTATTCCCAAAAGGAGGTCAATTTAAGTATGAATTTCAAAAAGGAAAGCCTTGGCAATATGAAAATTATTATGCGCCATTTGATTTCTCCATTAATAAATCCAACCAAGAAATTGAAGCAGAAAAGCTACAAATTAAGGATGACTCAAAACAATTTTTTGAATATGATGAAAATGTTTTCTTAAACGTTAAGAAAAATACTTCAAAAAATATATTGGAATTCCTGTCAACGTCTGATTTACCCAAACAAAAAAGGGACGAATTAATGCAAAAAGCCAATCGTATTTTAAACGAAATTTATGAATATGGCTATTTGGACCCATTAAGTGAAGAAAAAGCGGAAAAAGCCGAAATAACATTAAGGCGGGGAAATGAAATACAGGACATTCAGCCAAACAAGCTTTTTAAATCAAATCAAATTACGGAATTTCTTAATTCTAAATTTGGAATGCAGCCATTTTCAAAAGAAGAAAAAGGTATTTTAACAATTATTTCAAACGAATTAAAACCAAATGTAACCTTTGATGAAAATTTCACCCAAAAAGCATATGAACAAAATTTAGGTAAAATTTCCTATACAAAAGGATTGGTTGCCGAAAAAGAACGCATCATATTTAAAGGCGATATTGTTGAAGGAGAAAAGTTAGTAAAACTAAATTCACTTAAAAGCGAGTTTGATTCACAGGTGTGGAGCAAATCCAATTCCAATTGGATTGTGCTGGGGTATTCATTGCTGGTGGCACTGTCATTTTTAATGCTGATGCTTTTTTTAAGAAAATATAGGCAGGATATTTTTGAAAATAACAATAAAGTAACCTTCATTTTTTTTAATATGATTTTGGTTATTTTGTTAATAACCTTGATTGTGAAATATGATGCCAAGTTTATTTATGTGGCACCAATAGTTATATTGCCTTTGGTTTTAAAAGCTTTTTTCGATTCCAGATTGGGTTTGTTCGCCCACACACTAACCGTTTTGTTGCTTGGTTTTATTGTACCTAACAGTTTCGAATTTGTTTTCTTGCAAATAATTGCGGGAATAGTTACTATTTTAACTATTTCAGAGTTGTATAAAAGAGCCAATTTATTTCTTTCGGTTTTGCAAATTACCATTGTTTATTTTGTGGCGTATTTTGCTTTTTCAGTAATTCAGGAAGGGAATGCTCAAAATTTAAATTGGGAAAAATTTGCATTTTTTGCAATGAATGGCGCTGCAACTTTATTTGTTTTGCCACTAATATATATATTTGAAAAGCTTTTTGGGTTGGTTTCTGATGAATCTTTAAAAGAATTATCGAATACAAATTCCAAATTATTACGCGAATTGGCTGAAAAAGCACCAGGAACTTTCCAACATTCTTTACAGGTTGCCAATTTAGCTGAAGCCTGTGCAAATGAAATTCATGCAAATTCCATGTTGGTGCGTACCGGAGCATTATATCATGATATTGGAAAAATTAAGAACCCAATGTATTTTACTGAAAATCAGGCGACCAACGTAAATCCACATAATGAACTTACGCCAACTGACAGCGCTAAAATTATCATTGATCATATTATTAATGGTGTTGAAATGGCGAGAAAGAATCGTATCCCAGATAGGATTATTGATTTTATAAGAACGCATCACGGAACTACTTTGGTTTATTATTTTTTCAGAAAAGAGGAACTTAGTGGGAATGTTTTTGCTGAAAGTAATTTTCATTATCCGGGTCCAATTCCATTTTCAAAAGAAACCGCAATATTAATGATGTGTGATTCTGTTGAGGCAGCATCAAAAAGTATAAAGGAACCATCTTCTCAAGCTTTCGATGATTTGGTTGAAAAAATTGTAAATAAGCAAATGGATGACGGGCAATTTATGAATGCGGATATCACTTTTAAAGAGCTACAAACCATTAAAAAGGTGTTAAAGAAGAAGTTAAAGAATATTTATCATTTAAGAATTGAATATCCGGAATAAATAAGTAAAAAATTTCATTAAAAAAGTCAATTAAATGTTGTGTGAATGCATTTGTAATGCTACATTTGCACTCGCAAAAATAAGTTCATAAAGTAAATATTAGGAGAGGTGCCGGAGTGGTAACGGAGCAGATTGCTAATCTGTCGACGGGTAACTGTCGCCAGGGTTCGAGTCCCTGTCTCTCCGCTTTTTTATTTTTCGGGGTGTAGCGTAGCCCGGTTATCGCGCCTGCTTTGGGAGCAGGAGGTCGCAGGTTCGAATCCTGCCACCCCGACAAATGGTTTGAAGAAAATTAATTTTCTAAAAATTATTTTAGGATTTGTAGAAAGTATTGCTTTTTGCAAAATATGACATACGGATTATTGATTTAGTCCTAATGGTCGCATAGCTCAGCTGGATAGAGCACCTGCCTTCTAAGCAGGCGGTCGAAGGTTCGAATCCTTCTGCGATCACTTTTACAGTACTTAAACAGTATTAAAACCTTGCAAAATCGTTGATTTTCAGGGTTTTGTGATTTTTAGGCCATCATATTAAATCATATAATATCATATGAAAGGTCAACAAATCGGTCAACAAAAATATTTTTAAAAAGTTGTTGACCAGATTATCGTTAGAATGCTATTTTATTGAGAATTTTAGCGTAGTTTGTGCCTACATTTATTGTGTAATTTATTAAAATTGGTCAACAAATGAGTCAACAAAAGTATATTCAAAAAATTGTTGACCGGATTATATCGTTAATATTTTGATTTTATTCAATATTTTAGCGTAGTTTGTACCTTTATTTTTAGAATAAATTATCATTAAAGGTCAACAAATCGGTCAACAAAATTTAAAGGTCAAAAGTGTTGACCGAATTATTGCGAAATCCCCAATGAACACTAGGATTTTATACTTGGTAATTTAATGGAATTTCACATTAATTTTGAATTATAAATTGATTTATCGGTCAACAAAATTTAAAGGTCAACATTGTTGACCGAATTGTTAAAATTGGCCAGCAAAACATAGTTGATTTGACTTTCGTCTTAAACAAAGTTTAACTTAAAAAGACGACAACTATGAAAACATCAACCACCTTTTCTATCCTATTTTGGATAAATGCATCGCGTGCTAAAAATGACGAAGCCGAAATTTTTGCACGAATCACCGTAAATCAAAAGCGAACAAATATTAGTTTAAAGCAAAAAATTAATATTGATTCCTGGGATAAAGCTAAATCACGTGCCAAGGGAAATTCCCAACAAGCTAGAATCTTGAATCAATACCTTGATCAAGAACATTCAAAATTATTTCAATGTTTTAAGGAACTAAGGTCAGATGATAAATTGGTAACCCCCCAAGCAATCAAATCTAAGTTTTTAGGTTTAGATATAACGTATCATTCACTGCAACAGTTAATTGACTATCATAATGAAAAAACGGTTTTTAAACTTCATAAAGATACAATGCGTCATTATAAAACCACCCAAAAATATTTATCAGAATTTGTATTAAAGGAATTGAAAAGCTCCGATGTTTTTTTAAAGGACCTTAATTATGCTTTCATGATTAATTTTGAAAACTTTCTGCGGTCATACCAACCGACTGATCATCGAAGAAAAATTGGTAACAATACGACAATGAAACACATTCAGCGTTTGCGTAAAATGGTCACGATGGCATATCACATGGAGTGGATTGAAAGAGATCCTTTTACGAAGTTTAAATCTACTTTTGATAAAAGTGAACGTGAATTCCTTTCAGCTGATGAATTGAAAAGCATTGAAGACTTGACAACATCAATTGACAGACTAAATTTAGTAAAAGACTTATTTGTTTTTAGTTGCTATACAGGTATCGCGTATGTTGATGTTATGAAACTCACAAAGGATAATGTTTTAATGGGGATTGATGGTGGCCAATGGATAATTACCAAAAGGACAAAAACAAATACTCCGGTAAAAGTTCCAATTTTGGAAAAAGCACAGCAACTTATAGATAAGTATAAAAATAATATAAGAGCTGAAGTATCAGGTACCTTATTTCCAACACTTTCAAACCAAAAGCTAAACAGTTATTTAAAAGAAATTGCTGATGTATGCGGTATTAAAAAGAACCTTACTTTTCATATGGCACGCCACACTTTTGCGACAACGATAACACTAACTAATGGAGTGCCAATTGAAACCGTGTCAAAACTTTTAGGCCATAACAAAATTGCCACAACCCAAATCTATGCTAAAGTAATTGAGCGCAAAGTAAGTGATGATATGAATGCTTTAAAATTAATTTTAAACCAAAACACGGTAGAAAATGAGTTAAAGAATAGACAATCAAATAATTAAGATTTGTAAAATAAAATTAGGATAATAAGGGAGATTGAGTATTTTTAGTCCGCTAAAAAAAGAAAATCTCATCTATGAAAAATGTTGCATTAATTATCGAAAATTATGATGCTAAACTTAAAAAAATTGAAAACTCCAATAGCAAAGAATTATCTAAATTAAATGAAAGTTTAAAACTTTCAATATATTGTTTGGAGGAATTGAGACTTAAAATAAGGATGGATGATTTTCAGTCTAAGGAATGTGAAATCAATTTTTTTAAACACCAAAAACCATATGTGTGTGGCAATATAAAATATTTTAATTGTCTAATTATTTTTCATAGTGAAAAGCCTGCAGTTGGTATACCAAAACTAAAGCAACACATATACAGAAACTTAGGAAAGTTGGAGACGAAAAAAAAGAAAAATATCGGATTTTTTAACTACTGCAAGCTGGAAGAGATCAGTTTTGATGATAAATATTTTACTCGCAATAACAACCAACTTCATATATTTAACAATTACAAATATGTGGAGAATGACCCCCAATTTTCCACCAGCCACGATTCATGGGCAGCTGAAGTCCTTGCCTATGATTTATTGACACTATATTTAAATAAAGAACTCAATGATCTTCGGCAACTAAAAAACAATGTTATTGTTGAAGAAGTAAAACCGGCTATTTTAAGAGATTTATCCTGGACCGCATCAAAAACCGATTTAATTGAACTTATTTATGCTTTATATTTTTCTGGAGCCTTAAGAAATGGAAGCACTGATATTAAAAAAATTATTGACATTTGTTCAGAACTTTTCAATATAGATTTGGGGAATTATTATAAAACATATGCTCAAATAAAAGACAGACAAAAAGATTCCACTAAATTCTTGGATAAGCTTAAGTTTAACTTAATTCAAAAACTTGATTTAGAAAATAGAGATTTGTAAAAACCTAAATAACAATTAGATAAGTTTTTTTAAATGTTAAAATTTTTAGGAGATACTATTTACTACTATTTTTAAAACAGATAAACTTTTTCATCAAAATAGGCAATATTTTAGTCAATAATGACTCTAATTTTCGCAAAAAAGCATCTTTTTTGCGAAATAGGGTAAATGTTTTTCAAATCAGAATTAGCGATTTAAAAACGTTCAAAAAACTAATTATTCAAACAATTAGTTTTCAGTTAATTAACTTTTTCAAAATGTTAAATTTTTAAGGAGTAATTAACACCTACCTAAGAACATCAATCAAAACTTCCCAGCTTTGTTTTACGAAAGTCAAATCGCTATAAAACAGTTATTAATCTAAAACAAAAAAAATGCCAAGAGAAATTATCACTACAGATGATCTTAGAGAATTCAAAATGGAATTATTGGATGAGATCAAAAAACTTCTAAAAACCTCATCAACGGCCGGTACAAAAAAATACCTAAAATCGGCAGAAATGATGAAGCTGTTAAATGTGAGTTCAGGAACATTGCAAACACTTAGAATTAATGGAACGCTTCCTTACACAAAAATTGGAGGTATCATTTTTTATGATGCAGAGGAAATTTACAAAGTTATGGGAGAAAATAGTATTCATAACAAATTCTAAAATGAATGCCGGAGGTAAATTACATAATTCACCTAAATAGCTTCTTCCTGAAATTAAGTCACGACAAACGTTTAAACGCTACACATGTCAGTATGTATGTGGTGCTTTTTTATCAATGGAACAATGCACGTTTTTCGGATGAATTTTATATCAACAGAAATGAAATTATGGGCTTATCAAGAATTGGTTCCAAGGGTACTTATCACAAATGCCTCAAAGATTTGCACGAGTGGCAATATCTGGAATATTTACCTTCATACAATCCCCAAATTGGCAGTAGTATTAAGATGTTCAATTTTGGTACAAGTAGTGAACAAGTCCGTACCAAAAGTGGTACAGGTAGTGAACAAGTAGCGGGACAAGTCCGTACCAAAAGTGGTACAGCTTGTGTACAAGTATCGGGGCCTTATATAAACAATAACAAACATAATAAACAAATAATAAACTTTTATAAACTTTGCCAAGCCGAGCAAAAAAATGAAATTTTATCTTTTTTTAAAAAAGAAAACTGGCCCCAAATTGAAGCTGAAAAATTCTTCAACCACTACCAGGGAATTGGTTGGAAAATTGGCGGAAAAATAAAAATTGTCGATTGGCAGGCAACAGCCCAAAACTGGATGTTAAAATTCCGAGAAATTCAAACAGAAAAAAACACTTTTTTGCCGCCAGTCCAAAATAAGGACAACTTGCATACTAGCAGAAACAAAAACTACAATGAACCATTGTAAAAAAACCAACAACCAACAACCAACAACCAACATCCAACAACCAAAAATGCTATGAACCCAACACCACACATAAAAACCGAAGGCACCTCAAAATTTCAAATCGGAGATTTAAGAAACAACATCGTTCACTACGATTTTGAAAAAATAAAAACCTACCTCAACATCAAAGGCCATTTGATTTTCGATAAAAATTTCAGACTCTACAAAGAAGATGAACCTTTGCTGTTTAAACTATGCTGTTACTTCATTCAGGACCATCAAACCTGCGCAAAAATGGGAATCGACACCAACAAAGGATTGTTGCTTTCGGGCCCTGTTGGATGCGGAAAAACATCGCTGATGAAATTGTTGCCATACCTGGCACCTCACAAAACAAACTACGAAATCATTCCAACGCGCAACATCGTGTTCAATTTCAATGCAGCCGGATTTGAAGTCCTGGAAAAATACAACGATACCAAAAACTACTGTTTCGATGATCTGGGCGTGGAACCAACCGGTTGCCATTACACCAAAGAATGCAATGTGATGGGAGAAATTTTACTTTCACGTTATGATATTTTCAAAACAAAAAACTGGAAAACCCACATCACCACCAACCTCAACGCCGAAGAACTCGAAGCACGATACGGCAGTCGTGTAAGGAGTAGATTAAGAGAAATGATGAACGTCATAGCATATGACTCAAATTCCATAGACAAAAGAATGTGAGTTCATCATTCACGAATACAAAAACCAATAAAAGAGGGATGAGTAAATGTTCAACTTGATCAGCTTTGATAGTTCCACTACCGACAAACGTAAATAGTTAAACATCCACGAATACAAATAAAAATTGAGCGAGTAAAAATGTACAAACAAGAAAAAAATCAAATTATTAAATTCAAACTAAAAACAACATTATGAAAACATCACGCAGAGCAATCCAAAAAATGTCAAAATTGCTATTCAGAGAATCGGGTAACAACTTCCTTGACTATAGTTTTTACAAATTAAAAGTATTCCTCCACGTCCAAAGTCGTATGATGTTCGAGAAAGATTTCAGACTACACAAAGAAGACAAGGCTTTGCTGTTGGTATTATATTGTTACTTTATTCAAGACCACAATGCTGGAGCAATAATTGGATTGGACATCAACAAAGGATTGTTGATTTCCGGCCCGGTAGGTTGCGGTAAAACAACGCTGATGAATTTAATGCCTAAATCCACTAGGCATAAAATTAAGTATGAAATGATTCCAACACGCAATATCGTGAACAATTTCAATGAAGTCGGATTTAAAGTGTTGGAGAAATACAAGGACACCAAAGACTATTGTTTCGATGATCTGGGATTGGAACCAACAGGCTGCCATAACACAAAAAATTGTAACGTAATGGAAGAAATATTGCTTTCACGCTATGACCTTTTCAAAACAAAAAACGTAAAGACGTACATCACTACCAACCTCAACGTCGAAGAACTCGAAGCACGTTATGGCAGCCAGTTTACAAGTAGTTTGGACGAAATGTTTAATCATGTAAGGTTTAAAGTTGATTCAGTTGACAAGAGAAAGTTAGGTTAAACATTCACGACTACAAAAACCAATAAAAGAGGGATGAGTAACTGTGAAGCACATCACGACTGCAAAAACCAATAAATAGGGGATGAGTAAATGTTTAATCTTGTAAGTTTTAAGGATAATTCAGTTGATAAAAGGAAATAATAAAAAACCCACCTCGAAAATTGCGTTAAACGAGGTGGGTTAAAAAAAATTGCTATGAAAAAGACGGTCCTATGAAAGACCTAAGTATTCAAATATAACAAATTTTATTTTATAAAATTATTTTATTTTTAATTATTTTAATAACATCCTTCCATCCAAATTTCTAAAGTGTACCCAATATATCATTTTTTATCAGTAACAATTATAAATAAGCTTCAATCGATTTTTAAACCTCAAAAATTAGTATATTTGAAACTAATACTTGTGAAAAATTGCTAAATATTTCCAGTAATATAATTTTATGAAGTGGCTAAAAGTTATTCAAATATGCTTTTATTCAATAATATTTTATGGCATAACGAAAATATAAGTAATGATATAGCAAGTTAGGCAACATTGATTTACGAAAAGATGAAAGAGCTAAAAGAAAAAGTAATTAAAGAATTTAGAAGAAGGAAATACGCTGAATCAACAATTAGAGGATATTCAAGCACTCTTTTTAGACTATTTGATTTTTATTCAGCACATAATCCAACTGAAATTACTAGAGAACAAGTAACTCAATATGCAAAATCATTAATAGCGCAAAAAAAATCTAGCACTGAATTGAGAAGGTTAGTTTTTGTTTGTAAAATATTTTTTGACCAATTAAACAATAAAAATCACGGAATTTACCCTTTTAAACTTCCTCCAGAGAAAGAGAGATCAGCTGATTTTCTTTTACAATCAGAGATTTTAGAATTAATTGACCGAAAAGAAAATTTAAAACATAAAATTATTTTTTTGATTATGTATTCTTGCGGTTTAGATGTTGGAGAATTATTAGAAATAAAAATCAATCATGTAATTTCTAAAAATGAATCTCCCTATATAATAATTCATAATACTAAAGGTATAGAACAAAGAAGAGCATATCTATCAAAAAGAGTAATACCATTACTTACTGACTACTATAAAGAATTTAAACCAACTAACTGGCTCATTTTTGGGCAAAACGACAAAAACAAGAAATACACTTCATCTAGTATTCGAAATATTTTTAAAAAGACAATAAATGAAATGGGTTTAAATCCTTCATTCACATTAAGAATTTTTAAATATTCATATGTAAAACACCTTAATCAATTAGGAATTCCATTAATAAAAATTTTAAACTATTTAAAAATTGACCACTACGATTCACATGTTCAATATTCAAAATTAATTCATGAAGAATTTTCGATTGACTTTACTCCTTATGACAAACTTATCAATGAGTCTATAAAAAATGAAAACTTTGATGATTTAGAATCGCTAGTATTTGAAATAAAAGACATCGATGAAATTGATTATTTAATGGAAGGTATAGATTGTTTTAGGAATGGAGTCTTAAGAGCTGGAGTTATTTTTATATGGTCTGCAGCAATTAGAAATATTAGACAACAGATAATTAATAAAACAACACTTAATCATATTAACGAAGAATTATCAAGTATTGATCCAAAAGCAAAAAAAATAAAAACCATTGATAGTTTCGAATACATTAAAGATGAGACTGTCATTCATTTATGTGAGAGAATAGGTTTATTTAGTAAGTTTGAGAAAAATGAATTAATTAACAATTGTCTTGGATTGAGGAATAAATGCGGACATCCTTCAAGTTATAAACCAGAAAACCAAAAAGTAAAATCTTTTGTTGAGGAAATTCTAAATATGATTTATAAAAAAACGTTGCCTAACACCTCATAAAATTTATGCTTACATATAAACTAAAAACAAACCAACAAACTCTCATCAAGCGATTTGCTATGTCCATAAAATCTCCGATTTTTACGTCGTACAAACCTTAAAAAACCGTTAGCAACATATGAGTAAAATAAAAATACCCCATAATAGAGCAATTGAACTTTTGGAAGCACGTTTGAAAGACTTGAATAACCCTTCTACCGATTTGGTTGCTTTACAAAATAGATTAAAGAGTGATATTGATAGTATATTTGGTGGAGGTTCTGAATCAATTAAAGTTATTACTTTAAAAACTTCAGTCTATGGAAATGACCAAGTTGAATTGGAAAAGAATAAAACAACGTTTAGACAAACTATTCAAGGATGGATAGATTACATCAATGACTTCCATATTATTAATCAAGAAGTTTCTGAAGAAACTGAAAAAGAGTATGAAACAAAATACTTGAAACTACTTGAAAATTGGAACGAATTGGTGCCTGAATATAATCAACTCTTAAAAGACCAAGAAAAACTTTACTCTGATTACAATACTGCTTTAACAGAAATTAATATTTTAGAAGATAAATTAGCACAGAAAGATAAAATTGGCGACATAATCAAAATTCTTTTTCTTGGAGCAAGCCCAATCAATGAAGATAGGTTGAGAATTGATGAAGAGGTTCGAAATATTGAACACGGATTAAAATTAGCATCTTTAAGAGACAGGTTTATACTAAAATCAGAATGGGCTGTTACCTCAAAATCTCTTCAACAAGCAATGTTAGATGAAAAGCCAACAATTGTGCAATTCTCTGGACATGGACATAAAGGCGGTATAGCCTTGGAAGACACGTTAGGTAATTCAAAATTAATTGATAATTCAGCTTTAGGTAGTTTGTTCGAGTTGTTTAAAGATAACGTACAATGTGTATTTCTTAACTCTTGTTATTCTGAATCGCAAGCTAGAGAAATTGCTAAACATATTCCTTATGTTATTGGAATGAAAAGTTCTGTTCCTGACGAAACCGCCATTACATTTTCAATAGGTTTTTATGCTGCCTTAGGAGCGGGAAAAGATATAAAATTTGCCTATAAATTAGGTTTGGTTGGTATTCAATTAGAAGGAATTGGTGGAAATGACATTCCAATAATGATTGGATAAATAGCTATGCCTAACAAGGCCATAAAAAATTCCTAAATTAAGCAAAATAGAATGTTTCTAAAACTTAGTAATACTAAATTTAAACCTCGAAAAATTACGTTTTCAATCCCACAACATTTCTTATCCTAAACCCTTATCTTTAACATCTCGAAATAATAAAAAATAACTTATATAAATGCTGTTAAGCAAAGATTAAGAAGAAAACTTATAGTATGAATAAACAACAACTGGCAGCGAAAATTTGGGAATCTGCTAACCAAATGCGATCAAAAATTGAGGCAAATGAATACAAGGATTATATCTTGGGATTTATATTTTACAAATACCTGTCTGATAAAGAATTGCAGTTTGCAATAAAACAAGATTTTTCAGAAAAAGATATAAAAGCCCTTTCGGAAGAAGATGCAGAAACTGTAGAACACATCAAAAGTAATATCGGCTATTTTATTGCCTACAAAGACCTTTTTTCAACCTGGGTTAAAATGGGCAAGGATTTCGATGTGTCCAATGTAAGGGATGCATTGTCGGCTTTTAGCCGTTTGATTAGTCCGGCTCACAAAAAATTATTCGATGGGATTTTTGAAACCTTACAAACCGGATTGAGCAAACTGGGCGAAAGTTCCGCATCGCAGACAAAAGCAATTAGTGACCTGATTCATTTGATTAAAGACATACCAATGGATGGCAGGCAGGATTATGATGTGCTTGGTTTCATTTATGAATATCTGATAAGTATGTTTGCCGCCAATGCAGGTAAAAAAGCAGGGGAATTCTATACGCCTCACGAAGTTTCGTTGTTGATGTCTGAAATTGTTGCCAATCATTTAAAGGACAGAAAGGAAATTCAGATTTATGATCCCACAAGTGGCTCGGGCTCTTTACTAATTAACATTGGTAGCAGTGTAGCCAGACATATTGATGATAAAAATAACATCAAATATTATGCACAGGAATTAAAGCAGAACACTTATAACCTTACGCGTATGAATTTGGTAATGCGCGGAATTTTACCAAGCAATATTGTTACCCGTAACGGAGATACTTTGGAGGAGGATTGGCCTTATTTTGATGAAAATGATGCAATCAATTCATACAATCCGCTTTATGTGGATGCGGTTGTTTCGAACCCGCCATACTCACAGCAATGGGATTCGAGCCACAAAGAAACCGACCCGCGTTATGCAAGATTTGGCTTGGCACCCAGAACAAAAGCGGACTATGCTTTTCTGTTGCACGACTTATTTCATATAAAACCCGACGGTATAATGACCATAGTCTTACCGCATGGGGTGCTGTTCCGTGGAGGTGAAGAAGGTCAAATTCGTAAAAAACTGATTGAAGGGAATCATATTGATACCATTATAGGACTTCCTGCCAATATTTTCTTT
>JAGXIN010000074.1 GCA_024635575.1 Flavobacteriia bacterium | reverse complement strand
CAGAGCAGATGGCGACGCCATTGCAACCGTGCAACTTTTTAAACTTCTTCTAAACAAAGACTCTTATAAAGAAATCGTAAAAGAGGCTGCCCTTAAAGAAAACAGCAGAACATTGGCACCTAAACTACTTTCAATGATAGAGGAATTACCATCGAAAACGGGCGTGTTTTATATTCATAGCAGCAGTAATATTCTTTATATCGGAAAAGGAAAAAGCATTAAAAAAGCGGTAAATCAATTATTTCTACGAACGTCTAAAAGAGCGATGCTGCTGCAAACAGAGGTTGTTTCCGTAAGTTATGAAGAAACCGGAAACCAGCTTATTGCAGAACTTAAGTACGCCGAAGAATTAAAAATTAACCAGCCCAAATATAATTTATCAACAATAAATAAATTTACGCAAATTTCCTTCAGCAATGCCAATCTGGTGGTGGTTGATAAGGGAAGGAATCTTGGCGAAAAATCGGTTGTGTTAATTGAGAATAATGAGATTAAAGGATTTTGCTTCACAAATTTAGGCCATCAGCTAAACAATATTGAAATTCTGAGACGTATGATTTCTCCTATGGAAAATTCATTGCATAACAGGGCAATTATTAAACAATACCTTCAAAAAAATAACGTAGAGAAATTAATACGTTTTTGAAAAAAAATACGCTTTTGAAAAATTAATTCTTTATGAAAAAAATCACTTTTTTAATATTTTTACTGATAACTATTTCCTCATTTTCTCAAAATAGTTCAGACTATATTTTTGGAAAACCTACTGATGAAGAATTCAATTTAAAAAGATATGAATTAGATACAACAGCCAATGCTGTTGTATTAATGGATTTAGCCTCCACCATTTTTTTGACTAAATTAGATGAGTCAGCAAGAAAAAAGCAACGTATAGTTAGCACTACCTATTATAAAAAAATAAAATTCTTTAATAGTGAGGAATTTGAAAATAATGCTACAATTAAAATTCAATTAAACAATAGCGATCTTGAAAAAGAAACAGTTGTTGATATTAGAGCAGTAACTTCTAATAATTTAGAAAAAACATATTTAAATAAGGATAACATATATGAAGAAAGAATAAATGACAATTTGAGAGAGGTTAAATTTACAATGCCTAATTTAAAAGAAGGAAGTATCATTGAGTTAGAATACACGATTGAATCTCCTTTTACATTTCACTTGCCTAGCTGGATATTTCAATCAAATATTCCAGTTAAATTAAGTCAATATACCGCTTCAATTCCAGGAAATTATGTGTTTAACAGAAAACTAAATGGTAATTTAAAATTAAAAACAAATTCTTCAACAGTTAAAAAAAATTGTTTCGTTATTTCTAACTTTGAAAGAGCTTCCAGCTGTGAAGTTATCAATTATTCCATGGAAGATATTCCGGCATTCAAAGAAGAAAAAGAATTTATGACCTCTAAAAGTAATTATATTTCAAAAATAATTTTTGAATTAGCTGAATTTCAACGTATTAATGGCACTAAAGTAAAGTATACATCGACTTGGGAGGCGGTAGATAAAAACTTTAAACATGATAGAGATATTGGACATCAATTAAAGCAAACTAATCTTTTAGAAGAAATATTGCCTATTGAAATAAATTCCTTAACCACTGATTTAGAAAAAGCCAATGCTATTTTTAGCTTTGTTCAAAATTATTTTACCTGGAACGAAAAATATGGGTTATTCTCTGAAATTAATATTAAAAATGCATTAAAAAATAAAACAGGTAATGTTGGTGAAATTAATATTTCATTAATTAATGCATTTAAATCGATAGGATTAAATTCTGATCTAGTACTTATTTCAACGCGCGAAAATGGTTTTCCTACAAAATTGCATCCTGTAATTTCCGATTTTAATTATATGATTGCAAGAGTAACAATTAACAATAAATCATATTTATTAGATGCTACAAATAAACTTATACCTTTTGGTTTATTGCCATACCGCTGTTTAAATGGCTATGGAAGAGTTATGGATTTTGAGAATAACAGTTATTGGATAGATATTGTCCCTGCAAATAACTCTAAAAATCAAATTTCAGTTAGTTTAAAACTTCATGAAGATGGAACGCTTCATGGAAAACTTAGGAATGTAAATTTTGGATATAATGCTATTTCAAGAAGAATAGATATTCAAAATAAAAATAATGAAGCAATTATTGATGAATATGAAGATCGATTTAACAATTTGGAAGTTCTAAACTATCAAATTGAAAATAAATTGGAAATAAGTCAACCTCTCATAGAAACCCTTGAAATTTTAATTGATAATTCAACGGTCCAATATATAAATCCTTTCTTTGCAGAACAATTTAAAGAAAACCCTTTTATTCAAGAAAATCGTTTATATCCAGTTGATTTTGGGTACACAAGAAAATACATCATTAATTACTCATTAGAAATACCCGAGAATTACTCCATAAAATCTTTACCTGATGATAAATCTTTTGCGTTACATGAAAATGCTGGAAATTTTAGATTGTCATTAAACAAAAATTCCAATAATAAAATTACTTTAAATAGTTCTATATCTATAAATAAACCCGTTTTTTATAATTCTGACTATCAATTATTAAAAGAATTATTTAAAGAAATTATTAATTCTCAAAAAACGCATATCGTAATTCAGAAAAAAATAGATGTTATCAATAATAAAAGTGAATCCGATTTAAATTGAGATAAAAGTTTTATTTTAGTCTTACTTTTATAAAAAATTTATTTTGAAAGA
Source organism: Flavobacteriia bacterium (assembly GCA_024635575.1). GTDB lineage: Bacteria > Bacteroidota > Bacteroidia > Flavobacteriales > Flavobacteriaceae > Lutibacter. The sequence goes on along the minus strand of JAGXIN010000074.1, from coordinate 7,563 downwards.
AACAGCCAGCAAAAAAAATTGGAAAACAAAACTTTATCAAATTATCTATGAAGCGGATACCCCGGCAGGAAAATGGTTCGATATTGTTTTAATAATTGCTATTTTATCGAGCATTTTATTTGTAATGCTTGAAAGTGTTGAAAGTTTTAATGCCAAATATCATAATTTTTTAAATATTGCGGAATGGGTAATTACCATATTATTTACACTGGAATATTTTACACGGATATTGGTTATTAAAAAACCTACTAAATATATTTTCAGTTTTTATGGAATTATAGATTTTTTAGCAACAATTCCTAAATATATATCTCTAATTTTTTTAGGAACACACTTTTTGGTGGCACTTCGCGCATTGCGATTACTAAGGGTTTTTAGAATCTTAAAGTTAACCAGATATTTAGGAGCTTCTTTTAATTTAATGACCGCTTTAAAAGCAAGCAAAATTAAAATTGCGGTGTTTTTATTCAGCGTATTTATCATTACCATTATTTTAGGCACTATTATGTATTTGGTTGAAGGCCCCGAAAACGGTTTTACAAGTATCCCGCACAGCATGTATTGGGCCATTGTGACGCTCACCACGGTAGGTTATGGAGATTTGGCTCCACATACACCGTTTGGTCAATTTATTGCGAGTATCGTTATGATTTTAGGGTACGGAATTATTGCGGTACCAACAGGTATAGTAACATCTGCAATTACAGCACAAGATTTAAAAACACAAACACATACACAAACCTGTCAGCATTGTCTGGCTGACAATCACATAGACGGTGCCGAATTTTGCCATAAATGCGGACAAAAATTAAATGATGAATAACTACTTAATTACGGTAATTGGCGCCACTGCCATAGGAAAAACAGCACTAAGCATTCAATTGGCAAATCATTTTAACACAGAAATTATTTCATGCGATTCCCGTCAGTTTTTCAAAGAAATGACTATTGGCACTGCGGTTCCTTCTTCGGAAGAGTTGGCGGCAGCACCGCATCATTTTATTCAAAATAAATCAATTTTTGATAATTATAGCGTGGGCCAATTTGAAAAAGATGCCCATAAAAAATTAGCCGAATTATTTCCAAAAAACAATATTATAATTATGGTTGGCGGAAGCGGTTTGTATACCAATGCCGTACTTGAAGGGTTTGATGATTTTCCTGAAGTAAATTCTGAAATCAGAAAAAAATTAAATAAACAAATTGAAAATGGCGAGCTAGAAATCCTGCAAAATCAACTGAAAGAATTAGATCCAGAATCGTATAACACCATCGAAATTGAAAATCCTCACCGATTGATCAGAGCATTGGAAATTTGTATTGGAACTGGAAACCCCTATTCCTCTTTCAAGAATAAGGATAAAATAAAACGAAATTTTATTTCGATAAAAATCGGTTTAACGGCAGATAGAGAAGTGATGTACGCAAGAATCAACAAACGTGTAGATTTAATGCTGAAAGAAGGCTTGCTGGCAGAAGCGAAAAAATTGTATCCGCACAAACAACTAAATGCGCTGCAGACTGTAGGTTACAGAGAACTTTTTGAGTATTTCGACGGTAAATGCACTTTAGAATTTGCCGTTGAAGAAATTAAAAAAAATACACGACGATTTGCAAAACGACAAGTGACCTGGAATAAAAAAGATGCAACAATTCACTGGTTTGATTTTGAAACAAATCCATTGGAAATAATTAATAAAATTGAAACCATAATTCACCTTGAATAAAACAGAACTCAAAGAATTTTTGAACGATAAAGTGATTCAATACAACAACCCGATGTTTATTGAAAGTGATCCCATTCAAATTCCACATCAATTCTCCATAAAAGAAGATATTGAAATTTCTGCATTTTTAACCGCTACCATCGCTTGGGGAAACAGAAAATCAATTATCAAAAATGCTAAAAATATGATGGAATTGTTGGGCAATTCTCCTTATGATTTTGTGTTGAACCACAAACCGCACCATTTAGATAACATGGAACATTTTGTACATAGGACTTTTAATACCGACGATTTTAAGTATTTTATTACCGCCTTGAAGCATATTTATATAAATCATGGCGGATTGGAAAATGTATTTTCTAAACAAGCTACCTCCAATTCCACTCAAGCAGGCATTCATTATTTTAAAACTATTTTTTTTGAAATTCCGCACGCACAAAGAACTCAAAAACACATTTCCGATCCGTTAAATGGTTCGGCGGCAAAACGCCTTAATATGTTTCTGAGATGGATGGTCAGAAATGACAAAACAGGAGTGGATTTTGGAATCTGGAAAAGTCTCTCTCCTACCCAACTGTCCTGTCCTCTCGACGTGCATTCAGGTAATGTAGCAAGAAAACTTGGTTTGTTAACCAGAAAACAAAATGATGCCAAAGCGTTGGCTGAATTGGATAAAAACTTACGAAAAATGGATAAATCAGATCCCGTAAAGTATGATTTTGCCTTGTTTGGTTTGGGAGTTTTTGAGAAATTTTAAATTTATTTAAGGCAAAATTTAAAAAACATTCACATCAGAAAATAAACATGAGTTTCACAACTGTTTATTTCTCTATAAATCAATTAAATATCCTATAGAAAAATTAAAAAATCCAGTATTTTTAAGGTTTGATTCGTCTCCAATTGCATTGGGAAAATTGATATTATACCCAGCTTCAAAGTCAAATGAATTGGTGCTATATAACAATGGCAGATTTATTTGGGTATTTATTAAATCAAACACATCATCTTCTGTATATTGCGTGGATAATTGCCCTTGTTGATTGACAATCCTAGCCAGTTCAATAGTTTGTTTTCCTGCAATGATACTTAATTGTGGTTTAAACTTTAGGCTTGTTTTATTTGTTTTAATTAAATTAAAATCTATAAAACTTCTGGAAGCTATTTCAAACGATTGGTCCTCACCAAATAAATATGCCCCTGATAGTTGTGTACCTATATTTCTCTTTTTATTTCGAACTCCCAACCCTATGTTTATGGTATTGCTGTAAATATTGTTAAGATCATTGGCATAAAAATATTTAGAATAATATACCGCATATTTAAACAACTTCTTTTTTCCAATATTTTTGCCGAATCCTATGGTTGCAACTGTCACATCCCAATTAGGTTCAAATTCACTATAATAAATTCCGGATAAACTGGCAAATATTCCATTGCTATGTGCATAGGTAATTTGGGGGGTTATATTGTATTGGTCAATACCTATGTCACGTCCCGAAAAATAGGTGTCACTATTAAAAGTTGCAGAAATATATAAAAATTGAAAATTATTAAGCGATGCTGTCAATTCATTTATAACGGCATCTTCCATAAAAAGTTCATCTATTAAATTATCTATTTCCTTTTCTTTCACAGGTTCTTGTGCATATACAAAAAACAAGCCTGAAAACCATAATAAGAGTGCGAGGTATTTTTTCATTTCTAAACAAATTGAAAAGTGGTTGAGTTGCCTCAACCACTTATATCTTAAATAATTATTTATTAGTTTCCTCCGTTGTTATGCATACGTTGCCTTCTTTGCTCTCTAACAGTTTCGCGCAATTCAGTGCCACCGTGAGTTTCTCTATTCATTTGCATTCTACTGCGTATTTGTTGACGTTGTTCACTTGTCATGGAATTTCTAAACTCTTGTTTGCTTTCTTGTATACTTTTTCTGTGTTCTTGCATCAAGTTTTTTTGAGTTTCGGTTAATGTTGCCATTAAGGCATCACGACGTTCTTGCCTGGTTAGATCTTTGTTGTCAAAAATAGCCAATTGTTCCTCAGTAAGACTCGCTTTAAACAATTCTCTTTTCTCCTTAATTCTATCTCTTTGCTCTTGAATTAATTGTTTTTGCTGTGTTGTCATCATTTCAACTGCAACATTGTTGTTGTTTTTGCCTTTGTTTTGGTTTTGTTGTGCATCCGCACTTGAAATCCCAACCAGTAGTCCAATTGCCACTAAAGCGATTATTTTTATTGATTTCATCTTTCTAATTTTTAAATTATTATTATTTTTAATGAACGTTCTACTGTTTAGACCAGCCTTTTTCAAAATAGTTTAAAATTTTAAAAAAAATTGATCTAATTAGATAGCACTTCTTCATAAACCAATTCTTCAAGCACATAATTATTCACAAATTCATCAATTTCATTATCCGGAACAAAAAGAGATGTTATTAAAATATCGTTTTCCATAAGTTCTCCTTGTGCTAAATTGTTGTTTTTTAAATGATCTATAGTATCTGAAACAATTGCAGGAATTTCATCAATTACCGGAAGCACATTGGGTTTAAAAACCGTTAATGCAAAAATTATGGCAATGGTTGCCGCAACAGACCATATAATTCTTTCTTTTGAAAAAATAGTAAACCCAACTCCTTTTTGTTTTGAAACCTTTTCTAATATTTCGGATTTAGATTTAGAAAAATAATCTTCAGGAGTTTTTAGACCTAATTCTTCCGAATGAATTTCATGCATTTTGCTGTCAAATGAAATTTGATTGTCAGTTTCAAATTTTGAATCGATTTGATTGTTTATTTTTTTCATGGTATCTAATTAGACCTTGTTTTTTGTTAATAGTTCAACAGCCAGCATATTTTTTTCAATAAATTTGACTGTATTATAATAAGAAGACTTTAAAGTACCTTCTTTAATTCCTAAAATGGTTGAAATTTCACGAAATTTTAAATCGTCATAATACTTCATTTGAAATATTTGCCGTTCTTTTTCCTGTAATTTAGAGAGAATGCGCTGCAATTTTAATTGGATTTCATCACCTTCGAAAAATGAATCTCCCACTAAATTACTTAAATATTTATGTCCAACATCATCCAAGGATAAGTGGTTCTTTTTTTTATTTTCTTCTAAAAATCTTAGCGATTCATTGTATGCAATTCGGTACATCCAAGTATGTAATGAGCTTTTTTGTTGAAAATTGGGAAGGCTTTTGTAAATTCTTAAAAAAGTGTTTTGAAGCACATCATCAGCATTTTCATGAGTGACAACTAATTTTCTGATATGCCAATACAAACGTTCCTGATAAAGATCTAATAATTTTTTAAAAGCTTTATCTTTTTCTTTATTATTCAATAAATTTTTTATGAAATCGCCTTCGTTGGTCAAACTATCTATTGTTTAATTTCTTTATAATCTTATTAGACCTTTAAAAAACTGAAAAGTTTAAATGATATTAAGTTTTAATGGAATTTAATTATTAACTATTCATTTTTCAATATTTATTAAGCCCGCGTTAAGGATAGAACCCTTCGGCTGCGCTCAGGGTAAACAAATTGTTTGAGCTCTTTTTTTATTGCTTTTCGCAACTAAAAAAAGCGAGCAGTGATATCCTGACCCAAAGGGTAACGCCCAAATTTAAACGAAACTTTCTAATGCCAATTCATAACTCTGCAATCCAAACCCTGCAATTACGCCTTTGGCATTTGGCGCAATATAGGAAACGTGACGGAATTCCTCACGCCCATAAACATTGGAAATATGCACTTCAATTACCGGAGTTTCAATGCCTTTAATGGCGTCGCCAATGGCAATGGAAGTGTGCGTATAGGCACCGGCATTTAAAATAATACCATCGTAACTAAAGCCAACTTCGTGTAATTTATTGATGATTTCCCCTTCAACATTGCTTTGAAAATAGGATAACTCAACATCCGCATAATTCTTTTTTAAAGTTTCAAAAAATTGATCGAAAGTTAAATTTCCATAAATTAAAGGTTCACGTCGGCCTAATAAATTTAAGTTTGGGCCATTTAGAATTAGTATTTTCATTTTATAAAGATTGAAGTGTAAATATATTACTTATTTTTATCAAATGAAATGAGCTTAAAGCAAACATATCATAAACAACAATGACAATATGCAAATGAAATACTTCCGAATTAAAACAATAATTATTTCAATATGAAATGGAATAACGCTTTACATGATTATCGGTATTACTTAAAAATAGAGAAAGGCTTGTCGCAAAACACGATTGACAGCTATTCTCGTGACGTAAAGAAGTTAATTTTATATTTGGAAGAAAATGAAATAATTATTTCTCCAATTTCCTTAAATCAGGAGGATTTTAAGCAATTTATTTATGAAAGTTCCAAACTTATTAATGCACGATCACAGGCACGCCTAATTTCAGGCATTAGAAATTTTTTCAATTATTTAATTTTTGAAGATTACCGCAAAGACAATCCGACCGAATTGATTGAAACACCTAAAATTGGCAGGAAATTGCCGGATACCTTGGCATTAAAAGAAATTGATTTGTTAATTGGCGCTATTGATTTAAGCGAGCCGCAAGGCGAGCGAAACAGGACAATCCTGGAAACATTATACAGTTGTGGATTACGCGTTTCCGAACTTACAAATCTGAAGATTTCCGATTTATTTTTTGAGGAAGATTTTATTAGGGTCATTGGAAAAGGCAATAAACAACGTTTTGTGCCTATCAATTCGCAAACCCAAAAGTATATTTCCTTTTACATAAATTCGATTAGAACCCATATCAATGTTCAAAAAGGTTTTGAGGACACGGTTTTTTTAAACAGAAGAGGAAAAAAATTAACTCGTGTGATGATTTTTACCATTATCAAAAATTTAGCAATTAAAGCCGGAATTAAAAAGAAAATAAGTCCTCATACTTTTCGCCATTCTTTTGCAACCCATTTGTTGGAGCGCGGAGCTGATTTAAGGGCAATTCAACAAATGTTGGGACATGAAAGCATTACTACAACTGAAATTTATATGCACTTGGACAAAAGCTTTTTAAAACAAGTAATCAATAATTTTCATCCGAGAAAATAAGTTTAGATTCTTTGATTTTTAATTGGGTTTTGCATATTCTCAATAAACCAAATAATTATTTTCTCAATACGCAATACTAAAAGCTATTTATTCCGAACATATATCAATTTAAATCGACCACCGCTTTGGGTTCTCTGGTCAATTTCAAATTGATTCAGAGACCTAAATAAAGGTGTCAGTTTTTCGAATCCGAAATTCCTCGAGTCAAAATTAGGCTGTTTTTTCAGAATCAAAGAACCCACATCACCTAAAAATGCCCATCCGTCTTCATCAGCGACATCTGAAACGGATTGCATAAGGAACTTAATCACTTTTGGTGTAATTTTATCTAAATTTCGCTTCTTCGACTCGCCTCCTGTTTCATCTTTATTTTCACTAAAAGGTTCTAAAATTTCAAGATATATAAACTTATCGCAAGCAACAATAAACGGATCAGGTGTTTTCTTTTCCCCAATTCCGTAAACCTGCATTCCTGATTCTCTGAGTCTTGTTGCCAATCGCGTAAAATCGCTGTCTGATGAAACCAGACAAAAACCATTCACGTTATTTGAATATAAAATATCCATAGCATCAATAATCATCGCGGAATCTGTGGCGTTTTTTCCTGTTGTATAGCCATATTGTTGGATTGGCGTTATCGCATTTTCAAGCAAAATAGCTTTCCATTTACTCAATTGTGGCTTGGTCCAGTCTCCATAAATTCTTTTTATGGTTGGCGTGCCATATTTGGCAATTTCCTCCATCATTTCCTTAATATATTT
>JAGXIN010000073.1 GCA_024635575.1 Flavobacteriia bacterium | reverse complement strand
GGTAAATGATAAAAAAGCGGGCTATAATTATTCTGACAATGAATTAACCGTTGAGCTTGACAAAACCTACAAAAAGGGTGAAGAATATACTGTTTATGTAAAATATACAGCCAAACCTGAAGAAGTTACCCAAAAAGGAAGTCAAAATATTACGGATGCAAAAGGATTGTATTTTATAGATCCTAAAGAAGAAGATCCTGATAAACCAACCCAAATCTGGACTCAGGGCGAAACAGAATCTAATAGTTGTTGGTTTCCCACCATTGATTCTCCAAACCAAAAAACAACACAGGAAATATATATGACTGTTCCTGACAAATATGTGACACTTTCAAACGGAACATTAAAAAGTCAGACAGAAAACCCAAATGGAACAAGGACCGATTATTGGAAAATGGATGAAAAACATGCACCGTACCTGGTTTTTATGGGTGTTGGTGAATTTAGTGTTGTAAAAGATTCATGGAATGGGCTGGAAGTTAATTATTACGTTGAACCGGAATATGCTTCTGAAGCCAAAGCCATTTTCGGAAACACTCCTGAAATGATGACTTTTTATTCAACGCTGACTGGAATTCCTTACCCGTGGGATAAATACAGCCAGATCGTGGTTCGGGATTATGTAAGCGGTGCCATGGAAAATACCACTGCAACTGTTCACGCAGAAGATGCTCAGCAAAAAAAAGGACAACTAATTGACAATAATGAGTGGGAAAGTACCATTGCACATGAATTGTTTCACCATTGGTTTGGTGATTTGGTCACTACCGAAAGCTGGTCTAACTTAACCGTAAACGAGTCATTTGCAACCTATAGTGTTTATTTATGGTTTGAACATAAATATGGAAAAGACAAGGCAGATGCCAACATGTATAATGATGTTCAAACCTATATGCAAAGTAATAGTGAAGATAAGGATTTGGTCCGGTTTTATTATTTGGATAAAGAGGATATGTTTGATACGGTTAGTTACCACAAGGGAAATGCCATTTTACACATGTTGCGCGATATTTTAGGTGATAAAGCATTTTTTCAGGGGATGAACACTTTTTTAACTGAGCATAAATACGGAACAGCAGAAGCCCAGGATCTTCGTTTGGCATTTGAAGAAGTAAGCGGAAAAGACTTAAACTGGTTTTTTAATCAGTGGTATTATGGAAACGGTCATATAAAAATGAACGTAACCTATGATTACAATACCATCAACAAAACGGTTACAGTTAATATCAATCAGAAAGGAAATATATTTAAATTTCCTTTATCTATTGATATCTATGAAGAAACAGGAAAAACCAGCCATAATGTTTGGGTTGACAACGCTCAAAATTCATTTACATTTTCATTTAACAAATTGCCTAAATTGATAAATATTGATGCAAAACACGTGCTATTGGCTGAAATTACAGATAAAAAAACAGTGAATGAATATATTTACCAATTCAATAATGCCCCGCATTATTTAGACAGAAGGCTGTCTCTGGAGGCCATTTCAAAACAACAGCAGTCTAATAAAGAAGTATTTAATACCTTTATTAAGGCACTTAACGATCCCTATTATGAAATAAAGGTATTGGCATTGGAAAATATTGATTTATTTCAGAAATACAATAAAAAAGAAGCCATCAATAAAATAGTGAAGTTGGCACAATCAGACCCAAAAACATTGGTGCAGGCTGCTGCTATAGGTGTTCTTGGAAAATTGGTTGATCCTGTTTACAAACCGCTGTTTGTAAATGGAATGAACAGTGAAAGTTTTGCCGTTATAGGAAAATCATTAATTTCCTTGTACCAAATAGATAAACAAGCCGCAATTTTGAAAGTGAATTCACTAAGCGAAGACACCAAAGATTATTTAGCTGATGCCATTACCACCATATATATTAATGAAAAGGACAAAACAAAGCTTCCTTTTATCGCAAAGCATCTTTTAAAGGGATTGTTTTTAACAGAAGACAAAAGAACGCAACAAACGTATGCGGAAGCCTTTAAATGGATTTCAGAAAGCGACAATGAAGAAGCAATAACGAACCTGACGAATAATTTTGTAAAATTAGGATTGAAATACAAAAAATATAATTTTGATAAAATGAGTGTAAATATGATCAATCAATTGGTTATGGCACAAGAGCAATCTAAAAACAGTAATAAAAATGAGCTCATTCTCATTTTAAAAACAGGAATAGCTAAATTAATTGAGTAAAACTTAATAAAGTACATATAAATCAAAGCTTCCCTTAAAATGGGAGGCTTTTTTTATGGCATATAATTTTTAAACGAACCATTTCTGTAAAAAACCACAATTCGCTCAATTTCTTGGTTTACAATTTCCTTTTCCTTATTCACAATATCATTCGCAACAACCTTAGAAATTGATTTTGGCGTTTCTGTTTTCACTTCTGATTCTTTATTTGATGAAAATAGCGTAGGAGCAGACTCTTGAATTTCCGCTTGCTTCGGAAAATGTCCAACACCATTTAATAGCCAATACAACTCAACTTCAGGAAATGCTTTTAAAATCTTCAACACAAAATCAAGACTGGGTTTATTTCTTCCGGAAAGAATATGGGAAATGCTGGAACGCTGCACTTCAATTTTTTCAGCCAATAAAGCAGCTGATATTTCATAATAATCCATGAGTATATGAAGTCGTTTTGCAAATTGCTCAATGTTTACCATTGTAAATTATATTTTAATTACAAATGTAATCATTTTAATATTAATGAGCAAATAAGTACTGTATTCCAAGGGAATTGCCATTAAATTTATGTAAGTATTCGTTTATATTAGATGATTTATTTTATTCAATTATAGTCATTTAAATATTTAATATCAATTTTTATGATAGTGACTGTTCAGTAGGAGTAAAGAGGTCATTTATAAGACCAAAAACTGATTACAATTGTGATATTTTCTTTCTCATTAACTGTTTACATTTGTAAACATTCTTATATTTACATTTGTAAAATGAAATTGATAGACGTAAAAAAATTAGAACTTTTATATTCAGAAAATTTTGAAAAGAATTTGAAAGGAAGAAGAATTTTATTTGAGGATATAGACCCCTTGCTACAAAAATTATCTTCAAAATTTAAAAAAGAAATTCTAGGCCATTCTGAAAACAATATTCCTATTTATAAAATCTCTATAGGAACAGGAAAAATCAAAATTCTTATCTGGTCACAAATGCATGGAAACGAAAGCACTGGAACTAAGGCCGTTTTCGACTTGTTTAATTTTTTCGAAGAATGCAATGCTGAATTGTCAGAAGTTTATGACCAAATATTCAAAAACTGCACAATTCAATTTATTCCTTTGTTAAATCCGGATGGCGCGATTAAATTTACCAGAGAAAATGCAAATAACATCGATTTAAATCGCGATGCTGTTGAAAGAAAAGCAGTGGAAAGTAGCCTACTGCGTTCAGTTCTGGACGAATTCAATCCGAAATTTTGCTTCAATTTACATGACCAACGTTCCATTTTTAATGTGGAAGGAAGCCCTAATCCTGCAACGATTTCATTTTTGGCACCTTCTGTAGATGAAGAAAGAACAGTTACCGAAGGAAGGAAAGAAACAATGAGTGTCATTGTTTCTATGAATAGTTTATTGCAACAAATCATACCTAACCAAATTGGGCGTTATACTGATGAATTTTATCCAAAGGCAACTGGTGATAATTTTCAAAAACTGGGACACAACACCATCTTAATAGAAGCGGGGCATTTTAAGGATGATTACCAAAGAGAAATTACCAGGAAATATAATTTTTATGCACTTTTACAAGGGCTCTATTTTATTTCAACTGAAAAAAATTACGGCAATTTTGAACCGTACTATGACATTCCTAATAATGACACTAAGTTTTTAGATATTATTTATAAGAATATTAAGATGGCTAAAAATAATAGTATTCAAATTGTTGATATTGGTATTCAGCTAAAATTCAAAGTGATAGCTAATAAATTAGCGATGTACAAACACATTGAAAAAGTTGGTGATTTATCAGATTACTACTCCTATAACTATATAAATGCAGAAAATTTGGATATTAAGGAATTAGAATTATCAAATTCGTAAATATATTATGCATTTATCGATTTTTTTTTAATAAATTTGCACTTTAGTTTTTTATCTTAAACAAAAGTAGTTATATGAAAAAATTTATACTTGATGAGATTGATCATCAAATATTAGATATTCTTATCGAAAACGCAAGAACACCATTTACGGATATAGCCAAAAAATTAGTAGTTTCCGCAGGAACAATCCATGTCAGGGTTAAGAAAATGGAAGATGAAGGGATTATTAAAGGTTCTACCTTAACGCTCGATTATGAGAAAATGGGCTATTCATTTATTTCTCACGTTGGTATTTATTTAGACAAAACCTCAAAAACAAAGCAGGTTATCAGCGAATTAAGGAAAATTCCAAATATTACCATTGCTTATATTACGGCAGGGAAATATAATATTTTCTGTAAAATAAGAGCTAAAGATACTACCCACGCAAAAGAAATAATTTTTGAAATTGACGATATTGATGGCGTTTCAAGGACAGAAACAATGATTTCTTTAGAAGAAAGCATTAACGATAAAACACGTTTAATGCATTCCATTTTTAGAGACATTTAATTAAAATCAAATAGCTGATGATACCTTATTATTTTTATAATAAGGTATTTTTGTTTTATAGCATTATGATTACCTTTGATACTATTATTCATTTTTAATGGACAAAATTAGCAACACAATTATTAAAATGGTTTTTAACCGAGAAAATTATACAGATAGAGAATTAATTAATTTATATAAATTTCTTCTAAAACCTCGATTAATAGAAGAAAAGATGTTAATTCTATTGCGTCAGGGGAAAATTTCCAAATGGTTTTCGGGAATCGGACAAGAAGCAATCTCTGTAGGCATCACAAACGCATTAAATTTTGACGAGTTTATTTTACCAATGCATCGAAATTTGGGCGTATTTACTTCAAGAAATATTCCGTTATACAGAATATTTTCTCAATGGCAAGGTAAAAAAAGCGGGTTTAGCAAAGGACGGGAGCGCTCATTTCATTTTGGAACCCAAGAATATAAAATTGTTGGAATGATTTCTCATTTAGGCCCGCAATTTGGAATCGCAAATGGGATTGCTTTGGGAGATTTACTTAAAAAGGAATCCAAAGTTACTGCTGTTTTTTCAGGTGAAGGCGGCACCAGTGAAGGTGATTTTCATGAAGCATTAAATGTGGCTTCTGTGTGGAATTTACCAGTGCTTTTTTGTATTGAAAATAACGGATATGGACTATCAACACCTGTAAGCCAACAATTCAAATGCAAAAATATTGCCGATAAAGGAATTGGATACGGTATGGAAAGCCATATTATAGATGGAAATAATATTCTGGAAGTTCATTCAAAAGTAAGTAAAATTGCAAAAAGCGTTCGGGAAAATCCCCGTCCGGTACTGCTTGAGTTTAAAACATTTAGAATGCGTGGTCATGAAGAAGCCAGTGGGATGAAATATATTCCGAAGGAATTGATTGAAGCTTGGGGGGAGAAAGACCCCATTCATAATTTTCATGCATTTTTGACCGATGAAAATATTCTTTCCAATAAAATGGATGTCTTAATTAAGGAGGAAATTGTTGATGAAATTAATGAACACTTAAAAATAGCTTTTGCCGAAGAAGAAATTTCTTCAACAGTTGAAAATGAATTGGCCGATGTGTACAAACATCAAAATTACAAAGAATTAAAACCTTCAACCAACACTTTAAATATTCGATTTATTGATGCTATTTCTCAAGGATTAAGACAAAGTATGGAACGCTTTGATAAATTGATTGTTATGGGACAGGATATTGCGGAATATGGCGGTGCTTTTAAAATTACGGAAGGTTTTTTAGAGCAATTTGGCGCATCCAGAATTCGAAATACCCCCATTTGTGAATCTACCATTATTGAATCAGCTTACGGACTCTCCATCAACCGATACAAATCTGTGGTGGAATTGCAATTTTCCGATTTTGTGACTTCCGGATTTAATCCGGTAATAAATTTACTGGCAAAATCGTTTTACCGCTGGAATCAGAATGCGGATGTTGTTTTGCGCATGCCTTGTGGGGCAGGCGTAGGGGCAGGACCATTTCACAGCCAGACCAATGAAGCCTGGTTTACGAAAACGCCCGGGCTAAAAGTGGTATATCCCGCATTTCCTTATGATGCAAAAGGCTTATTGGCCACTTCAATAGAAGATGAAAATCCAGTATTATTTTTTGAGCACAAAGCTTTGTACCGTTCTGTTTATCAGGATGTTCCTACAGACTATTATACGATTCCTTTAGGGAAAGCTTCTATTTTACAAGAGGGAAATGACCTAAGCATCATTACCTATGGTGCAGGTGTCCATTGGGCTTTAAACGAAATTAAAGAACATCAAATATCCGCCGATATTATCGATTTAAGAACCTTGCAGCCTTTAGATACAGAAACTGTTTTCAAATCTGTAAGAAAAACAGGAAAAGCTTTAATTTTGCATGAGGACACATTATTTGGAGGAATTGCTTCAGACCTATCTGCATTAATTACTGAAAATTGCTTTAAGCATTTGGATGCCCCTGTAAAACGCGTAGGAAGTTTAGAAACACCCATACCGTTTGCCAAAAACTTAGAAGATCTATTTTTGCCAAAAAATCGTTTGCATGGTGAAATAGTTAACTTGCTAAATTATTGATTGGGAAACTCCTTCTGATATTTATCAGATTAACCAATTCACTTTATCTTTAAATTTAATAACGCATTTCCTTAATTTCAGTTTAAAGGGGCAAATCTCTGTTTTTAAATTGTGCAGATGGAATATGGAAAAACTGATCTTGGTAAAGAATGCACAGGCTGAAAATGAAATACAGGAAATAATTTTTCAGAAAAATAAAAATATGCCCTGTGTTACTTTAAAGACAATTTTTTGGAATTTCAAATAATCTACGAAAAGGATATTACTTCAAAAAATTGAATTATTATGCTAAAAATCATAAAAAAAACAGGAAATAATTAGAGAAGAATGATAACAATCATAATACAATATGATGGAGGTCATTTGATTAATAACATCTTCAGTATAATTTAGCCTATTATGAATCATTAAATTATTTGAATTATGCCATTGGTACAATTTAACAGACGTCTACCTATTTTGGACAGAATGTTTCCTGAAATTTCAGACATTTCTGAAAATATGTTGACTGAAGATTTATTTTTAGGGGAAGGCTGGATGCCAGCGATCAATGTAAAAGAGCAAGATAAAGCTTTTGAAATTCAAGTTGCTGCTCCTGGCTTTACAAAAAAAGATTTTGAAGTTTCAATTTCTGATGATGTTTTAACCATTTCGGCTGAAAACGAAAAAGAAAATGAATCAAAAGAGGGAAATTATTCTCGCAGGGAGTTTTTCTACAATTCTTTTAACAGAACTTTTACTTTGCCAAAAAGTATAGATCTTAAAAAGAAAGTGAAAGCCAAATATGAGAACGGAGTATTGTCAATACATCTGGAAAAATTAGAAACTTCAAAAAGTTTAGAGAGAAAAAAAATGATTGAAATCAGTTAATTTTCTTCTAATAATCCGGGAAGTTAAGCTCCCGGATTCTTTAACCTAAAAAATAAAAAAAAATGAAAATAAACCAATTGACCCAAAAAGAAAAATCAACAAGTTTTGAGAATAGTATTGAGCATTTACATGCCAAGGTCCAACAATGGATTTCAGAAATTGAGTTTGTTAAAATTGAACAAAATTTTCTAAAGGAATTGCTTGGCGAACATATTATTGGCTTATGCGAAACTGATAATTACACGAAGGCCAAATTGTTATTGAATGGTATTGAACATGAAACTGGTCTGGGCAATAAATTAATTGAATCTTTAAAAGAACATAAAATTAATTTGGCTTTGCTCCTTGAAAATATTTACTTAAAAAAAGAAGATACATTTAGAAATAATCACAAACTTCTAAAAATAGAGGTTAATAATTATATTGAAAACTTTAAATATATTAAAGAACAGGTATTTGAACTTGTGTTATTAGTAATGAGAAGCGAAAAAGAAAAAAAATTGCTTTCAGAGTAAAATAGCAACAATGATTCAACTACTAAATTTTACCGTTTTCAGATTTTGGTTCTTTGAAATTTTTAGCAAAATTAAAAACAAATTACATTATAATATATTGTTTACGTGATGATTAAAAATTGTGAGGAGTTTATAATTTGTTCAAACACATGTAGAAGAGATTATTTTATTTGGGGTGGAATGGTATCTTACTTAGTGTGATTGCTTAAAATTTTGATGCAGTTAGTCTGCAAGAACCTAAATTGAAAACGGTTATTTTTTAATAATTCCGTTTTCAACATTTCAGTTCTTTGAAGTTTTGAATAGTAAATTTTAACAAAATGTTTAATTAAATACCAGTTATTTAATTACAATGATACACTATAATAATTTTTAAAAACCTTTTTGCTGTTTATATTGGTATGATTGGTGGGATATGGAATTATACTTTATTAAATGGCATTCGGTTTATAAATACATGAAAAAGAGATTGAGCATGAATTGAAAATTGAAAACGGTTTATTACTTATATAAAATCCCATTCAAATATTTTAAAAACTTTCTCCCAATCTTCAGGCAATGAAGCATATAAATCAATATTCTGATTGGTAATAGGCTGAGTAAAATGAAGTGAATGTGCATGCAAGAATAAGTTTTCACAATCAAATTCATTTTCAAACATTCTGTTATGAAACCGATCACCATATTTGTAATCACCAACAATAGGATGGCTGATTTTGTTCATATGAATTCGAAGTTGGTGCATTCTTCCTGTTGAAGGGGTTAATTTTACCAGACTATATCGTGAATTTTCATAAGGGATTACCGGAATGTCAAGAAGTTTTGTGTAAACGGGTTCGCAAAAAGTTTCCGCATCTTTATATACTTTGGTATCAGGATTTTTTACCGGAGAGTTTACAAAAACTGCTAAATCTACAAAGCCGCGTACAATTCCCAAATAAGTTTTTTGAATCTGGTTGGCAGTAAACAACTCCTGAAAAACAGCAACATCCTCTTTTTGCTTTGCCAACATTAAAACACCCGAAGTTTTTCTGTCCAGCCTATGAACAGGATAAAAATGAATTCCAAATTGTGTGAAAAGCAAATCTAACAAAGTTTCATCTTTAATGTTGCGTGCATAATAGGAATTATGAATCAGCACATTGTTGGGTTTATTTACGATGATGATATATTTGTCTTCAAAAAGAATTTCAATTTTCATATTGCAAATATACAGGTAAAATAGACGGATTTTAATCATCTCATTCATTGCTGTCATAAAGACCAAAACAAGCGTGATTACAACCATTTTGGGCTCATTTTAAAAATGTATGTGTGAATTTTGTAACTATTAACAAAAAATATGTAACTTTATATAGCCTGTTTTTTTGCAAATTTGTTCTATATAAATATTTTTAACAATTTAAAACAATAAAAAAAATGAAAAAAATAATAGTATTTGTACTTTTAGCTTCCATGGTCATTTCTTGTGGAACTCCAAAAACAGTTATACAGTCCAAAAAGGTAATTAAAGGATATTGGTCTTTAGATGTAATTACTTACAGTGAACCAGGTACTTTTGACGTAACCTTATTTAATGATGCTTCTAAAGAATGTTTCATTGGAAGCACATGGCGTTTTATTCCTAACAACAATACTGGAGTATACACTATTACAGATGACCATTGTGTACCAATCGGCGATCGTAATTTCAATTTTACCATTCAGGAAATTGATGGCAATACAGGACTTTATGATTTCTTATTGAAACCGACAGATGCAAAACAAAATTCTGAAGACAATGTTGGGTTCAGACTTCAATTGACACAATTGACAGAAACTACCATGAGATGGGAACAAACTGTTTTAGTAGGTGGTAACCCTTTTAAAATTTTTATGAACTTTAATAAAATAAATGAATAATGAAAACTTTCTTAAAAAAAATATCGTTAGTAGCTTTAACATTAATTTTTGTTGCCGGACTAAGTAGTTGTGAAGCTACCAGAAATGCAAACAACAAACAAAAAGGTGCCGTAATCGGAACTGCCGGTGGCGCAATATTAGGTGCCATTATTGGAAATAACACTGGTAAAAAAGGTAGTGGAGGAGAGCTAGGAGCTGTGATTGGTGGTGTTGTAGGTGGAACTGCAGGTGTACTTATCGGAAATAAAATGGACAAACAAGCTCAAAAAATTGAGGAAGAAATTCCTGGAGCTCAAGTAGAACGTATTGAAGATGGTATTTTGGTAACATTTGATGAAAATAGCGGTGTTCATTTTGAAACTGAAAAATATAATATCAATCCAACTTCTGAAGTATTGCTTACCAAATTGTCAAATATATTGAAGGAATATCCTGATACAAATGTATTGGTGGTTGGACATACAGACAGTAGTGGTTCGGCTGCATACAACATGACGCTTTCTGAAAGAAGAGCCTATGCTGTAACCAATTACTTTATTCAAAATAAAGGATTAAATTCATCACGTTTTACAACCACTTGGTTTGGTGAAGACCAACCAATAGCTGATAACAGTACGGCTGAAGGTCGCGCTAAAAACCGTAGGGTAAATATCGCAATCGTTCCAAATGAAAAAATGAAGGAAGACGCTAAAATAGAAGCTGGTGAAAACTAATAAATTAAATTATTGATTGAAATCCCGAAGTTTGTACTTCGGGATTTTTTTTGCCATTTTTTGAATACATAGCAAGTTTTCAGTTTTCAGCAGTAGTAGTATGCAGTATTCAATAATTAAACAAAATTTCAACTTTTTAACGTTCAAACTTTTCAACTAATAACTACCTTACAACCCTAAAAAAATAGCAAATAGTGCAAAGTATAGCAGACAGCATGGTGCAATTCCAATTATCCTGGCTAAACTGGTTTTTGGCTTTTTTGGCGGCTTTAATTCTTGGCATGGGAAAAGCTGGCATAAAAGGGCTGGGAGTTTTAATTGTTACCATCATGGCCATATTATTTGGAGGAAAGGCATCAACAGGAATTTTAATTCCATTGATGGTAGTTGCCGATATTCTGGCCGTTTTCTATTATAACAGGCATACACAGTGGAAGTTTTTATTGAAAATCTTGCCTACAATGGTTTTAGGGGTATTGGTAGGGGTGTGGTTTGGAAATGACATTTCTGAGCAATTATTTAGACAAATCATGGCTGTTTTTATTATACTAACAGTGATCATGATGGTTTGGATGGATCAAAAAAAGAATAAGACTGTTCCAACACATTGGCTGTTTGCCAGTAGTATGGGACTTTTATCCGGCATTACCTCCATGATTGGAAACCTGGCAGGATCATTTGCCAATATCTATTTTTTAGCCATTCGTTTGCCCAAAAATCAATTTATTGGCACAGCGGCCTGGTTGTTCTTAATCATTAATGTATTTAAATTGCCATTTCATATTTTTGTCTGGAAAACGGTAACTCCCGAAAGTCTTTTGCTGAATTTATTCTTGATTCCGGGTATTTTAATAGGTTTCTTTACTGGTGTAACGCTGGTTAAATTATTAAACAATGAAGTTTACCGTAAATTTATTATCATTGTAACCGCTGCAGGCGCTTTGTTAATACTTTTTAGATAAGCTGTAAAACATCATAATTATGGAAGAACATTTTTTTCAGTGTCCGTATTGTTGGGAAGAAATTTCTATGTTATTGGATTCCTCAATAAACAATCAAACCTATGTTGAAGATTGTGAAGTTTGTTGTAATCCAATTGAAATAAATCCCGTATTTGAAAACGGTGAATTAATTTCTTTAAATATTGTAAGTGCGGAGGAGTAGTAAATTTATTTTGAAGAAATAGCCTGTTTAAATTGAGAAACAGATTGCATGCCTGATTGTCTCCAAATTTGTTTTCCTTGCTTAAAAACGATAAATGTAGGAACGCCCTGAACTTGATATTTCGCTGCCAATGCCTGATTGGTATCAACATTTATTTTTATAATACTTATCGAATCTTTTAGTTCAGTTTTTAATTGTTTTAAAACAGGGGCCATACTTTTACATGGGCCACACCAATCTGCTGTGAAATCAACTAAAACAGGAACTTTTTGATCTATAATATCGTTAAATGATTTTTTCATTTTATTTTTTTTTTAAAGCTACTTAATTTACAAAATCATCAATAATTTAAGAACATATTAATTAAAAAGTTTATTTCCTTAAATATTAGCAGGGAAGAGGCGCAATGAATTTAATTTGAAGAAATAGCCTGTTTTAATTGAGAAATAGATTGTTCACCGGATTGTCTCCAAACTTCTTTTCCTTTTTTAAAAACGATAAAAGTAGGAACGCCATCTACTTGATATTTCGATGCCAATTCCTGATTGGTATCTATATTTTTTTGTATAATACTTGCCGAATCTTTTAGTTCAGTTTCTAATTTTTCTATAACAGGAGCCATTCTTTTACAATGCCCACACCAATCAGCATAAAATTCCACCAAAACAGAATCATCTTGATTTATAAGGTCGTTGAATGATTTTTTCATTTTATTTTGTTTTAAATGTTACTTAATTTACAAAATTAACAATAAAATAAAAAACTTATTAATTAAAAAAGTCTTTTTTCATTTTAGTTTGACCACAGCTATTGAACAATGAAGAAAATTATAGGATTGGAATATCTTCTATTATCAAAAGATCCTAAACCTACTAAAGCTCATTTTTAATAATTTGTGGGGGTACATCTTTTGTATAAATCTTTAAATAAAACAGCACAAGAAGCGCCAGGGAACTGCAAACTAAAAAACCATAAAATAACGGTAAGGCCGTTTCAGAAACAAATCTGCCAATAAAAGTACTCAATGGAACAGCCATCATTGTTGAAATAAATCCTGTAATTGCAGCGCCAATTCCTGCAATATGACCAACAGGCTCCATAGCCAAAGC